>JALHPW010000269.1:3778-6839 GCA_022842255.1 Saprospiraceae bacterium
ATCAAATTGAATTTCAAGCCGTTGTACCGTTACATCCTGCTTGGGGTGCAAAAAAACAGCATAACGTGTGCCCGCTCCGCCCTCGCCTTCCTGTTGTTGAAAATCCGCGTAGATCTCCTCAAACGTGTTGGCTCGGTTGGGCTGCAGGGTATGGGTTTTACCGTTGACGGTCAGAATGGCTTGGCGAAATCGCATGGGCTTGGATGGTCTGGACAACATGAGTTGGAATCACAAATGTATGCCGTGTCTATGGCAAGGTCTATCTACTTTTGTCCGACCAATTTTTTAATGCCATGCGTTACCCTGCCTGTTTCGTTTTTTACTTGTTTCTGCAAACGGCTGTTTCTGCCCAGGTGTTCATGCGCCCGGTCGAGAATGCGGCTTCTATGGGCATGGGCGGAGGCACCATCGCAATGCCAAGCTTGAGTGCTGGATTGGGCAACGAAGCCCAACTGGGTTTGGGCGAACGCCTGGGGTTCTGGGTGGGTTCGGCCCTGCCCTATGGGGTAACGGGTTGGCATACCGGCAACATCCAGGCCGTGGCCGGCATGGGCAAATACAGTGGCGTTGGATTGGGCATCGAGCATTCGACAGTGGATATCTATGCGGAGCATCGCTTTCGACTGTCGTACGGACGGCGCTTGACGGAGGCTTTTTACCTCGGTGGGTCGGCAGATGTGTTGCGTGCCTCGGCGCAGGAATATGGTTCGACCACAATGGCGACCTTTGGGATTAGCCTGCTTGCCCGAGCTTTGCCGGATGTGTGGTTGGGTGCAAAAATCCAAAATCCCTTTCAGCAAAAAATCGGGGAAGACCTCGTGCCTACCCTCTTGCGCATGGGCGCTTCCTGGAAACCATCCGACATTCTCTTGATGACCTTTGAAACCGAAAAAGACCTGGAACGCAAGGCCATGATTAAGGCAGGCCTGGAGTACAGGCCTACTTCTGTGCTGGTAATCCGCGCTGGCATGCGTAGCAACAACCTGGCACGCATTGCATTTGGTGCTGGTTTGCGGCTAAAAAACAACCTCGCCATTGACCTCGCTTCTGAGTGGCACCCGAGCCTTGGGCTCACGCCTTCGGCGATGATTTCCTGGAGAAAAAGTGCTAAAAAGAAGTAAATTGCAACCAAGGACGTAAAAATATGAGCTTCCACAAGACACCCATTCAAGATTTGATTGTTTTTGAGCCCGCGGTTTTTCGCGATGAGCGCGGCTATTTTTTTGAAAGTTACAACCAGCGGGTTTGGGCCGAAGCGGGTGTGGAAATTGATTTTGTGCAGGACAACCAGGCCCGTTCCACGCGGGGCGTATTGCGTGGCTTGCACTATCAAACGGGCGAAATGGCGCAGGCCAAACTCGTGCGGGTGGTAGAAGGTGAAGTGCTGGATGTGGCCGTGGATCTGCGCGAACATTCCCCTACCCTGGGCCAGTGGTACAGCATCCGACTGAGCGCCGAGAACAAACGCCAACTTTTAGTGCCGCGTGGATTCGCCCACGGCTACCTGGTACTGAGCGAAACGGCGGAATTTGCTTATAAATGCGACAATTTTTATTCAAAAGCCCACGAAGGCGGAGTACGTTTTGACGATCCTGTACTTGGGATTGACTGGGAATTTGACCTGGAGCAGGTGTTGGTTTCAGAAAAGGATTTGGCTTTGCCGGGGTTTGTGGGGCGGAGGCGGTAGGTTTACAACTTTTCAAGCATCAACAAACTATATAACAAGTGTACCATTTGCTACTATTGGTATAAACTTTGCCCTAGCTATTGCAAAAGCCCCTGTAATGCACATAGAAATCCTTTCAAATTATATCCCGACACTTGAGAAATCCCTTAAAAACATCTCAGAGCAACTTCAAAAACCAGACGGTGACGCATATCGGGTTTTTGATGGCCTTCCGGAAAGCCTGTGGGATGAAAACTCTGCTCAAAAATCATGGGAATGTCCGTTCTATCAGGAAGTATCAGGGTGGCTGGATGCACGGGACAAAGAGTGGCGCTCCATGTTGTATTGGTTTGAAATAGATGCCAATCAAAATCCGAAAGTGGTGCTAGACAAGTTTTGGAAATTCAAAACCGAAAAGCCGGACTTTAGAATTCCTGCCCTAAAAAACAATGCTGCTAAGAATGAATCCCGTATTCTGTATGTTGGGAAAAAACAGTGCGGCGACCTGAAAGGCAGGATTTATACCCACCTTGGATACAACAAACCTTACCACCCAGGACTTCAACTGCATCACTGGGCACAAGGGATTCCATTCCAACTTCACATTTGGGCAGTCTGGATTGCAAGCGAAAGCTACCCACTGCTTGCAGCATTTGAAAAAGTAGCTGCTAAACATCTTAATCCACTCATTGGCAAGCATACTTAACCTCACACCACCCGAGGCGCCAACAACTTATACAACACCTGCGTTAAAATCCGTGACAACAGCAAACTCGAATTCAGGCCCATGATGACAGCCAAGTATTGTTTCATTTCAAAAATGCGCGTATTTTTGAGAACAAAAAAATCAGCACGTGGCAGAATTACTTCTAAAATACGAACTTTTAGACCCTCTTGGCAAGCAGCAGTTGCTGGAATATTTGAATTTGCTTTTGTCAACCAAAGCCATTAAAAAGCAAGGCCCAAAATTCGATGTCAGTGCCTATCGAAAAAACCTGCTTAAAATATCTGTGTGGTCAGACGAAGATATCGCGCTCATAGAAGAAGCCCGCCAGCACCTCAACAACTGGGGACCAAAAGAATAGTAATTGACCTCCGCAGTCGTGGGGCTATGATTGAGCTGGCTGATATTTTTATCGCGGCCACCGCTCTAGTCAACAATCTTCCAATCAAAACATTGAACATCCTCCATTTTGAGCGGGTGTAGGGTTTGATGTTTTAACTCACCCTACCCTTGGAGCCAGCAACTTGTACAAAACCAGCGTGACCCAGAGTCACACCGACAATCCCCTTTGTCGTCGGACATTGAATATACCTGAGAAAAAACGACATAGAGATTACCTGAAGTTCATTGATATTTAGGGTCAAAATTTTGGATATGGAATCACACTCCTT
>JALHPW010000270.1 GCA_022842255.1 Saprospiraceae bacterium
TCTTCTCGCCCCTTTTTGGAGGCTGCAATTTCCAAGTACTCTTCTACGGTGGTGATGCCAAATTTTTCCTGTAAGGTGGCCGAGTAGGCAGGGCCTATGCCCTTGATTTCGATGAGTTTGTATGCCATAAGCTATTATAGTGCTTCCAAAACTGTTTTGGCTTGTTTTTTTCTTTTGGGGTCAGCTTGAGGGGAGTTTATATAGGCCTGGAGGTTTGTACGGGCGCAATCCTTATCGCCAGCCCCTGCACAGGCAAGGCCAAGAAACAATTGGGCAGGTATGGCCTGGTCGCTCTGGCTTTGGGTCACGGGGGTAAGGGCTGTCACTGCTTCCGAGTATTGTTTGTTTTGAACCAAGGAAACACCCCAGTAGAAGCGGTAATCCATTCGGTCTGCATTTGCACGTACGATGGGTTCGAGGGCCAAGGAAGCTTCTGTGTAATTGCCCTTATCGTAGAGGCTGAGGGCGTTGATGGCTTCGGGTGAAAAACCGTTCGTTTCCCCCGCCAGGTTTTTGTAAGGCAGGTTGTTGGGGAATGCTGTTGCGTTTTCAGCTACCAGGGTTTGCAAACTGGGCGGCATCAGGAAAAGATAGCCAACAATCAAGAGTGCAATAGCAGCAGCTGCAGCATAGGCATATCTGGGCCACATCGAGGTTTTTATGGCAGTGGTCGGAAAGGGTTTTTGGGCAGCCGTCCTCCAAACGGTGTTTTGAATGCCTGCAGACAATGGGCGCAATTGTGCACTGGCTGCTATGTTTTGCTGAAAAGCAAATTCAGCAGCTACCCCTGGGTCAGCGGCAAGCAAAGTCTTAAGTTCTTTTGCTTCTACCGCCGTCAGGGCATTGGCAAAATAAGACTCGAGTAGGTATTCGGCTCGGTTTTCCATTTTCTTGAATAAAAGTTGGTGCGTGAGTTGCTGGGCATGTTCATTGGTTGATTTGATGTCTGGTGAATTGTTTTCTACCCCTGTGCCTTCCTCAACTTATCCAAACAGCGCTTTCGGAGCTGGCGTACCACTTCTGGGCTTGCATAGCCGAGCACATCGGCAATTTCCTGGCTATTCAACCCCTCTCGGTAGGTCAAAATAAGCAGTGTTCGACTGGGCTCGCCGAGGGCATCCACCTTGGCCCAGAGTTGTTCATCAGCTTGCTGGGCAATCATTTGGGCTTCTGCACCGGGGTCAGTTTCCATGGTTATCGGGATGGCTTCATCCCCAGGCAGCCCAACCCGTCCTTGTTTTCGGCGGAAGGCTTGGATGAGGTTTTTACCAATACCGAAGAGGTAGGTGCACAGGGTGCCGACCAGTTCGGAGAGTCGTCCCGACTCAAGGTTAAGCATCATGATGATGACCGCATTTTGAAAAATGTCAGCCAAATCGTGGGAGCTTATTCGGGTGTTTTCCTTTCCCCAACCTATAAATTTTGGCCGACATTTGGCATAAAGGCCAGCCGAAACACGGTTTGGGTTATTGCGGAAATCGTCTAGTTCGTTTTGTTTACCGTTCATACTTGTTAGCGGCAAAAGTAGAGCGGTGATTTTGGTGCTTTATGCCATGGGCAGAAAAAATGTGAACAAGGGGGCGATATTTTTTTGGGATAGCTGAAATTTGGTTGTCTTAACCGGCTCTACGATCATCAACCCCATCAACTGTTAGACCCATTCCCTACTGCCCAATTTTCAAGCCTTTTTCCACCTTGGCCCAGTCAAATGCCGGCCCAATATCCCATTTCCCAGAGGCACGGAAATTGACGTGGGAGCAGATACCCTTGAAACCCTCCGCTTCGGCAGCAGAGCCAAAAACTTCAAATCGTTTTACCGGCGGGATTAGGGTGCGTGGAATTTTATATCGAGCCGTCAGGAACCGCAGCAGCAATACAAGTGAATTATACTGGGCATTGGTGAACTTGGCGTAATAACGCTCTCCGCGGTAGGAGGTGGGCAGTTTTTGATAAAAAGCGGTTTCCGTCTCCGAACAATACACATCGTTGGTGCCGTAGCTGGTGTGTAAAATCCCACCCGTTTTTTTGCGCAAAAAACCAATGTTGGAAATTTCAATGCCTATGCTACGCTGACTCATAGCCGTGTTGCCTCCAACAGCTCCAGGCCCTAAGTGGTACGACCAATATTTGGATGCCCAAAGGTTATAAATGTGCCCCGAACGAGCAATGACAAACGGTACCGAAACTTCAGAGCCCTGCCGACTCAATTGGGCTATGTCTCCCTTTAGATAGCCTGCGGTATGGTGTATCACAATGCGTTCTTTCGGGAATTCCTCTTCGTAATAGTAGCTCTTGTCACCTACCTCTTTTGGGCAATCCACAAAAGTGATTTTGCCACCGGCTTTGTCCGGGATATTGACGGTCTCGTTCGTGAGTATGAATTTGGTGCCGCTGGAGTCAATTCCCGATTGACGGAAAGATAGTTCATGTTGAGGGATACTGGTTGCTTTCATGTGTGAAGATGTTTAGAAAGTTTAGGGTTTAGGAGGTTTAGGGTTTAGAGGCGTTTAGGGTTGAGATGCTTGGAGGAGCCGCTCAACCCTAAACCCTAAACGCACCTTAAAATCTCGCCACGATACCGCCCAAGAAGTTCATGCCCACGGTGGGGTAGCGGTACCAACGTTCCCGTTTGTTGTTCAACACGTTGTTGAGATCGAGGAACACCCCTACGTTTTTGGAAAAATAATAAGAACCGCCTAGGCTAAGGTCGACCAAAGCTTTGCTTTTGTGGATATTCCCTGGCTCGTCCAGAAAGGCAATTCTGTCTGCCATGTGAAGGGATGCCTTCAAATTGGCTTTTCCTTCAAGCAGGGTGTACAGGGCTGCAAAATTGCCCTCGATTTCCGGCAATCCCCATACCGCCAACTCATCGGCGGAGGTGCCAGTTGTCTCGTTGTCAAACACATTTTGGCTCAGGGTACCCGAAACCGTGAGGTTCTTGATGGGTGAAATCTTGATCGTGCCCTGGATGTTGAAAATCTTGACCGTGTCATAGATTACCTGAAAACGGGTAATGCCTTCATTGCTGAACAAGGTCTGGTGCAGCGCCAGATCGGAAGCTTTGGAATAGCCCACTTGACCATTGTACTCGAGCCATCCAAAATTGCCTTTAACACCACCAAAATAATTGTCCCAGCGTGTATTGCGCAGTTTGGAGCCTCTGATTTGTATAAACGGATTGTATTCCGAAAGGCTGCGGTAGGTGTTTTTCCGCAAATCACCGGTAATCCCCGCAAAGGCCTGGATACCATCGCCCCACACGCGCAGGGTCAGTTCGGCATCCGGGAAGATGCTGAACTCGTCGCGGTTGTTCACAAAATTACCCCCAATCTTAAATTGCAAGGCGTCAAAGTGCAGGGTGAAGGAAGGTTGCAAATAGATGTTGTTCAGCTTTTGCTCCAGGGTGTCCTCAAACTTGGTCAGGTCAGGACGGATGTTTACCCGCAATGCGTGTTTTTCGTTGAACCATTTGGTGGCAGAGAGCCCCAACTCAAAGTGGCTTTCCTTGTTGGAATAAAAGTCGTTCAACAGGTAAAACTTGGGCGTGACCGCGAAATTAAGGTCAGAATCAGTACGCTGGCTATTGTACAAACGCGCGCTCATGTCCAGGATTTTATAATCCTGACGGGTGCGTTCAGGCGAAAATTCCAGTGAATCGTGGTCGTAGCCATAAAACTGAACCCGGTCGTAGGTGTAGCCAATGTTGACCTGCGTGGCCAGGTTGTTGGGCAGAAAAATATTGGTGCTGACCAAGCCCTGGGTTTTCTGAAATTTCTGGTTTTCCACGGCTTTGTCGGCGCTCAAATAGTGGTGCTTGAGCCAGATTTTGGCGTCGAATTTTTCGTCCGACTTGAAAAAATACCCGCCTTCACCGTAGAGGGAGGTAGGCACACCACCGCCCAATTTCACATAACCATTGTAGGCGTCTTCTTTAGGCGCGGCTTTCATGCCGAGTGGACGAAGTTTGGGCGGGTCGTATTTGATGTTCGACGGGTGTGGGGGTACCGTATAGCTCTGTTTTTGAGTTGTGGTGTCGAGCGGCGGAAGGGTAGGGGGCACATTGATTTTGTTGGCCTCCAACAACTGCGCATCAAAGGCTTTGACTACCGTTACATTGTCGCCTTCCAGGTCTTTTTGAGCAAATGCCGCTTGCGATAGGGAAAAAACCGTTAATGCGGCGAGCAGATATTTAGGTTTGAGAAACATTTTTCGTAGAGTAATGGGTGAAAAAATATCCAATGTCCAACCGGGAATGTCCAATGTCCAAATACGTAGCCTCCTTGCACTTTGTATTGGAGGACATCGCAACCGGGTATCCTTGGACATTCCCGGTTGGACATTGGACATTCCCGTTTAGTTTCCTTCGTCCAAGTCAAGCAGTGTTTTGCCGCCTTTTTCAGAGGAGTTGTTCATGACAGGTTTGTTGCCGGTCAGTCGGGCGTATTTTTGACGGGCGCTTTCCAGGATGGATTTGTCTTCCCCGGTATAGTTTTCCAAGATGCTTTCCAGTGCTGCTTGTGCCGAAATTTTATCGCCCTGGTCGGCATATACGTCCGAAAGCAGGATCAGGTTGCGGGCAATCCAGTCGTCGTAGCCAGCACTGGCCTTGTTTGCCTCTGTAATCATTTCCTCCGCATCGGCGTATTTGCGCTGACGGTACAGGATCTGTACGAGGTAGTGATAGGATTCGGCCATGAGCTCGGTCGTGCTGTTTTCGGTTACGGATTGCAGCGCAGGGTAAGCACGGGTGTAGTCGCCTTTGTCGTAAGCCATTTTGCCAGAATAGAAATTTGCGATGGCGAGTTGCTCCTGGCTGGCGATGCGCGATTTGTTGATTTTGTTGGCGTATTCGGCCACCGACACAGAATTATTGGTCCTATAAGCAGCTTGAAGCGCCACCAACTGTGCATCAAAACGAGAGTTCTCCGTCACGGCAGCATCTTCCCATTTACGGGCATATTCGAATGCCTGACCGTAATCTTTGGTGGTGTTCAACGCGATGAGAGAGGCTTTTTCAGCAGCTTTTGGCAAGTATTTGCTGTTGCCTTTGCCAATCACAGCGGCGTAATCTTTTTGTGCTTTCTCAAATTGTTTGAGTGCTGAATAGCTTTCGCCGCGGAGGTAATAACCCGCTAAAATATTGCTGCCGGTTGGGTATTTGGCCAGATAGTTCGTGAACAGTTCGATGGCTTTTTCGTAACGGCCTTGGTTGAATTGATATTCCGCGGATTCAAACGCCGTAGCCTCGCCGCTTGAGCCTTGGCCAGGTTTCATGCCGCCGCAGTTGGGCACGGTTTCTACAAAACGGTTGTACCCTTCCGGGTCGCCCAGGTCTTTGACATAGATTTCGCGGAGGGCATCCAAGGCTTGTTTGCATTCTTCTGGCTCTGGATTGCCGGCGAATACCTGTTTGTAATAATCAATGGCCACCCGGCTGCTGCCCTGATTCACCGAAATCAAACCAAGTTTCAGCAAAGCTGGGTTGATAAGTGTGCTTTTGCCGCGGAAATCAGAGACGATGCGTTTGAACGGAGGCACGGCACGATCGTATCGTTCCATTTCAAAGTACGTGTCGCCCAATTGGAAGAGGGCTTCGTCGGTGTAACGGCTGTTCGGGTAATCTTCCACCAGGTTTTCCAAGGCGATTACCTTGTCCTGCTTGTTGCCTTGCAGGCCCTTGATTACTGCTTTTTGGAAAAGTGCGTACTCAAAACCTTCGTATTTTTTCTTCACAGCCTCGTCGTACATCGCCAACGCATCCGCATATTGATTGCTTTTGAAGTAGCAATCGCCCGCCCGAAGCACGGCGTCGCCGAGTACTGCGGAGCGGATTTGCTCGTTTTTGGTGCTGCTTTTTTTGAAACCATCCACGGCCGCCCGGAAATTCACGTTGGCAGCCTTGTAGTCCTTGAGTTTCAAGTTGTTGTATCCCTGAATGTAGTTGCACATGTTCAGGTTGCTTTCTTCGGGAAGTTCCGCAGCATACGATTTCGCTGCATTGAAAAAACCGCTCATGTGCTGTTTGCTTACGGCGTACTCCCCATTGTCGTGTGAAATGCTACCCAGCCAGAACGAACAAAGCGTGGCTGTTTTTTTGCTGACGGGGAATTCCAGCGACTTGTTAAAGTACCGCCGTGCTTCATCTTTTTGACCGCTCTGGTACAGTTGCAGGCCACGGAGGTAGGCCACTTGCTGGTAGGTCGCATCCAAGCGGGAGGTGCGGTTTTTTACATTCTCAAGACTGGAAACGGCACGGTCGTAATCGCGGGTGTTCAAAAACACCTCGCTCATCAAGGCTTGCGCATCTTCATAGTATTTTGAGCTCGGGCCGATGCGCTGCAAGGCTTCTATGGCCTCGCGGTCGTACTTGAGTTCGTAGCTCAGTTTGGCGTAATTGATCAGTGCGTCTTCCTTTACCGACTTGTCAAAATTCATGCTGGCAGCTTGTCCGAAGGCATTGCGGGCATTGAATTTGCTGTTTTTGTCCTTCACCCGGAGGTAGCAATCGCCCAGGTGGTACAAGCCGTTTTGGCCCAGCAGACTATCTTGTTTGGTTAGTTCTTCGAAGTTTTGGATGGCAGGTTTGTACTGGCCGTTTTGGTATTGGGTGTAACCGAGCTGGTAAAAATCCGCGGCGCGAAGAGCCACCCCATTCTTAGCTGCAAATTCCAAAAACGGAAGGGCGCTTTTGTAATCACCCTTTTCATAGTGGGCCTGACCGACGAGCTGGTTGATTTCGGCGCGGTTTTTTACGTTCGCGTCTTTGGCGCGGGGTGTTCCGTAGGAAATAACCTTGTCGTAATTTTTTTGTGCGGCATAAATCTGCGTCAGGTA
>JALHPW010000271.1:0-1758 GCA_022842255.1 Saprospiraceae bacterium
CATTGCCAAAGGCGCTTATGAAGCCTCGGTGAAGTATTCAAAAGAACGTCACCAGTTTGGTCAACCTATCTCCAATTTCCAGGGCATTTCATTCAAACTGGCCGATATGGCCACCAAAATCGAAGCGGCCGAACTGCTCACCCGTCAGGCCGGTTTTTTAAAGGACGCGGGTAAAAAATGCACCAAAGAGGCCGCGATGGCCAAATATTACGCCTCTGAGATTTCGGTACAAGTCAGTACCGATGCTGTGCAGGTATTTGGCGGCTACGGCTATACCAAGGATTTCCCGGTGGAGAAGTTCTACCGCGACTCCAAGCTCTGTACGATTGGCGAAGGCACTTCGGAGGTACAGAAACTGGTGATTGCCCGGGAAGCTTTTAAGGGCTGAGGTGGTTTTCTGGTTGGTCGGCACAGCCGACTGAATAGCGATAATTGTCTTATAAGAGCTTTTTCACCGCAAAGGCGCAAAGACGCGGAGTCATAACAGGTTGATTATCAAAAACTCCGCGCCTTTGCGCCTTTGCGGTGAAAAACACTGAAGACACACTCTCTAGTGTTTTTAGAAAGCCTTTCCAAATGCAATGCTGACTATGCCTTCGTTAGAGTTCCTGCATGATGCCATTTTAAAAACCCTTTGTATAAACTGGGAAGAACGGACATTGGCTATCAGGTGTATCCCCAACGGATTTACTTCAATGAGGGAAACAACCATTACTTTTTCTAATGTCATAAATGTAATAGTCCCTCATACAGATGCTTGGGGCCCAAGTTTTTATATAAATGAAGCAAGGATAGAGGCAAACCGTGTCAGCCTTGAAATGCAATCAGGTGATGTTATTGTCATTGAAACGGTAGAGCCTTGCATTGAAATTAGGGAGGCATTGGAGGGTTGAATGCCTGAATTACCACTGGCGCACTTATATTGACGTGTGTAAGTCCCATGATTTTTTAGCTCTACAACAAAGATAACGAATCAACGCTCCAATTCCAATACCAAGGGCGAATTCTTACCCAGTTCCAATTTTGTCAAATCCGTGAAGGTTTCTCCTGTCAGCACGTTTTTCGCCTTGCTGAAACCCGTCATCCGCTCTGCGAAACGCTTGGTTTCCAGGGTTTTAGCTTGGTTGGAAAAATTCAGCACTATCATCACGGTCTTTGCTTCATCGTAGCGGAAATACACATACAAACCACGCTCTGGCTCGCGGTCGATGGGTGCGAACTGCATGAGTTTGCCCGTTTGCAGGGCGGGTGTTGTGTTGCGGTACTGAATGAGCTTTTGGGTAAAATTGAAGGCTTCATTTTCTTGGGGCGTACGTCCGGCTGCGGTGAATTTGTTTTTTTCATCGCCCGGCCAGCCACCTGGGAACTCTTTTCGGAAGGCCGCCCAGCTGTCTCTGCCATCGCCGGTGCTTAGGATTTCTGTGGCGTAGTATAGCTGTGGAATGCCCCTTGTGGTGAGCAGGAAGGCCATTCCGGTCTTGAACTTGTCGAGGTCTTCTCCCACATGGGTGAAAATGCGCGTCATGTCGTGGTTGTCGAGCATGACCACATTTTTGTACGGGTCTTTGTAAAAATAATCCTGGGCCAATACGTAGTAAATTCGGGAGGCTCCCTCCGTCCAACGGGTCTCTTTGGTAAGCGCTTCCTGGATGGCAAAACAAAGTTGGAAATCCACTACACCCGGCAAATCGGAATCGAAATTCCCGCGCGACATCGGCTGGTCGTCAGCAAAAAAGCCCTGCACCGGCACGGCATTCT
>JALHPW010000271.1:1768-6834 GCA_022842255.1 Saprospiraceae bacterium
CGCCAGGTTCGGGTATTCTGCGCGCAGGGCTTTGCACCACTGGGTACAAAACGCCTGGTCGGAGTAGGTGTAAGTATCAATGCGAAAATCATCGATGCCCGCAAATTCCACCCACCAAATAGCTTGTTGGATCAAATACTTCGCCACATGTGGGTTGCGCTGGTTCAAATCGGGCATTCGCTTATCAAACCAGCCATCGTTGAATTGTTTTTTGTCGTACTCCGAAGCATAAGGATCCACCAACGTCGGTGCCCGAAAGGAAGTGTTGGTGTAGGTCGGCCATTGGTTCACCCAGTCTTTCGTTGGCAAATCCTTCATCCACCAGTGATTGTCGCCGATATGGTTGAGCACGATGTCGCGGACGACCTTAATACCCCGACGGTGGCATTCATTTACTAGGTCCCTTAATTCAGCGTTTGATCCCATCCTGCGATCCACCCGATAATGGTCGGTCACCGCGTAACCGTGGTAAGAAGCCTCCAACTGGTCGTTTTCCAGTTCCGGATTAAGCCATATTGCGCTGATTCCCAGGTCTTTAAGATAGTCCAGGTGGTCTTTAATACCTTTCAAATCGCCGCCATGCCTTCCTTCCTCTTTTTCCCGTTGGGTACCTTGTAGCATTCCGGGCACTTGGTCGTTGGAAGGATCGCCGTTGGCAAAACGGTCGGGGAAAATCAGGTACACCACATCCTTGGCGTTGAGGCCCTGCGCCTTCGCAGCGGTGTTGCGCATGCGAATGGGGAATTCATGGGTAAAGGTGTGTTTGCCTTTGGAGAACACAAATTCCGCCTTTTGAGCTGGTGCTTTCTCTTTGATTTCCAAGGTAATAAAGAGGTAATTGGGACTACCCCCTTTTTCCACCCGGAGGATTTTTAATCCTTTGGTTTGCTCCAAACGCACGGTGTATTCGGATAATCCGGGGTATTGGAACATGATTTCCACCTGGTTCCACTTCATCCCGGTCCACCAATTGCCCGGTTCCACCCGGAGGCTATCGGTTACGACAGGTACCACCCTGGGAGGCAGGGGTGTTTTGTAGGGATTGCCCCAATAGTTTTGGCAGTTGACCAGAAAAAAGGAGATACAGAGCAGGATCAGGTAGCGCATGGGAGAAATAAATTGAAATAAAAAACCGTCCTGCAACTTAAGCGGGTCGCAGGACGGTTGTGAAATACCAGGACTCAATTTTTCTTAAAGAGCCCAATGACAAACAAAAGCACCAAGGCGCCAATCACCGAAGTAGCGATGGTGCTCACCAGGCCACTCCCGATGGAAACCCCCAATTGCCGGAACAACCAGCCGCCTACGAATGCTCCGAGGATGCCGACAATGATGTTGCCAAGCAATCCGAAACCATACCCTTGACGAATCTGACCAGCCAGCCAGCCAGATACTGCACCAATTAACAGGGTGAAAATCAAATCGTTAGTACCCATAGTGTTGAAAAAAGTTTAGGTGAAATAATCGGAGTGAGGTTTATTTGGGTTTAGGGTTAGAGGGTTTAGGGTTTAGGGTTTAAATTTTGGTCGGTTTGGCGGCACGTCCGCCAATCCAGGCACCAATGAAATAAATCAGGGAAGAGCTTATTGCAAACCACATCGGGTGCGGAATGGAAACCAGATTCATCACCCCGGCCACAAAAAGTCCAACACCCACAATGAGTGCGGGTCGGTAATGGGTAGGTGCTGCTACCCGGTTGGCCACATACCCGCCCACAGCCGAGCCCAAGAAATAAGCTAACAATAGAATTGCGAAGGCCGACACAGGCAAAGTGGCAATCCATTCACCCAATCTGGCGGTGTCGTTGATGTTCATTCCAGCCGGTGGTGTGTGCGGCGACATCATTTCTACCAGGGTTATGACTAGCCCCCCGGCCAAAATCCCGGCCAAGACCGCGAAAAGCGCTCTAAGTTTTGGATTCATCATGTGATTGATCGATTGTTTTATTGTTTCATGATTCTGTTCTCTACCTCATAGGCTTTTTTACCACATAGAACACAAAGGACACATAGTCTACACATTGACCACATTCATCACATTGGCCATATTCATCACATTGACCACATTAACCTACACCACATCATCCTTGTCTTCCACAAACCGGACCGCAACCGCTGCCAGCAAGAAGAAAACGCCTCCCATGACAATGGCCCAAATGGCGTTATTGCCGTATAAGTACTTGACTATCGGGCGATTGACGATGCCACTCACAATCTGTGGAATGGTGATGAACAGGTTGAATATCCCCATGTAAACCCCCATTTTATGGGCTGGGATGGAACCCGCCAACATTGCATACGGCATGGCCAAAATACTGGCCCAGGCTATGCCCACGCCGACCATTGAAAATATCAGGAAATTGGGGGAGGTTGCAAAGTAGATGGAAATCAAACCCAAGCCGCCACAAAGCAAAGCCCAGGAGTGGGTCTTTTTACGCCCGATGCGTTGGGCGATATAGGGCAAACAAAGGGCAAAAATGGCCGAAACCCCGTTGTAGACCCCGAATATAATGCCCGTCCAGTTACCCGCATCGGCAAATGCCTGGGATTTGGTGTCGTCAATCGCACAGCCATAAACGTGGTGGGCGATGGCGGGGGAGGTAAATACCCACATAGAAAACAAAGCAAACCAGGAAAAAAACTGCACCAATCCCAACTGGCGCATCGCCGTTGGCATTGTGGCCAAATCCTTGAAAATCACCATCAAACCACCCTTTTCAGCACCAGTTTCCGATTCGCCGGAATACCGCGCTTGCTCCTCGGGGGAATATTCCTTGGTGGTAAAAACGGTCCACAATATCGCGGCAAGCAATAGCATACCGCCAAAGTAGAAGGACCACTTGACGTTTTCAGGTACTATACCTTCCGGGGCCGTATCAGCTACCCCCGCCTTTTTGGCCAAAAACCAGGGCAGCCAAGATCCCAAAACCGCCCCAATCCCAATCAGGCAAGTCTGCACCGAAAAACCTAGGGTGCGTTGTTGGGTAGACAATTTATCGGCCACCAGGGCACGAAATGGCTCCATGGCCACATTAAACGAGGCGTCCATAATCATCAACATACCCGCCCCCATCAACACCAAGGGTAAGGCCGCCCCGAGCATCCCGGCATTGGGCATCAACATCATCCCAAAGCAGGCCGCAATGGCACCCGCCAGAAAAAATGGTTTGCGCCGTCCCCAACGATTCCAGGTCCGGTCGGAATAATAGCCAATGATGGGCTGGACAATCATGCCGATAATAGGCGCCACGAGCCAAAAATTTGGGAGTTCGTGCACGTCCGCCCCGTACCGTTGGAGAATACTGCTGGCATTGCCATTTTGGAGTGCAAAGCCTGCCTGGATACCCAAAAATCCAACGCTCATATTCCAAATACTGCGCGTGGAAAGAAGGGGTTTGGAATCAGAAATGTTTGAGGGGGGTACCGATTGAGCCATAATGTTTTGTTCGTGATGTGATGGCAAAGGTTGAAAAAAACACGAACCGAACAAGTATTCTTCCAAAGAAAATAAAAAACCCGCCACTTTACAGCAGCGGGTTTAAATCCATCCTTTATAAAACCTTCTTGCTTTCGAAAACAGGGGCTAAAAGAGGTGCGGGTGCTCGTAAAAGTCGACGACACCGGTTTCGACGTCGTACATCCCGCCCACAATAGCGATTTCATGGGATTCGATCATGCCCTTGAGGATTTCGCTGCGTGATGCGATTTCATCCATCACAAAATGCACATTATTGGCCGCCACAGCGTTTGGATAGGCATAGACCGTTCCATTGGTATAGGGGGTTTTTTCAAGCACGGGCTTGATTTTTGCGAGTAGATTGGTGAGGTTGCCCATTTCCACATGGTCGCAGGCACCTTTGATGGCGCCACATTTGGTGTGGCCCAATACCACGATGATTTTTGCCCCAGCCACTTTGCAGGCAAACTCCATAGAACCTAAAACATCCTCATTCAACACATTCCCGGCAATTCGGATGCTAAAAACATCCCCCAACCCTTGGTCGAATACCAACTCGGCACTGGTACGCGAGTCAATGCAACTGAGGATCACAGCAAATGGGTGCTGACCATCGCTAGTTTCGTTCACCTGCTGGAGCAGGTTGCGGTTCACTTTCAGGTTGTTGATAAACCGACTGTTCCCTTCGCGCAAGAGTTTGAGCGCAAGCGAGGGCGTAATAGCGTCTTGTAATTCTTTTGTGAGTGTGCGCATGGCGTGCATTATTTTTTTTTGATTGATAGAGTAGTTTTTGGGAAGTGTTTACTCACGAAGACCTGTAGGCAACTTCGTGATAGCCCTTTTCGTTAGGGCCCAAAAACAAACGAGCGTAAATCCGAAATACCACCAGGCCATCCATAATGAGGCTCAAAGCGGTACACAACAATAAAAACAACTGATGTTCGTCAATTTTGCCCAAAAGCAAATCCTCCCCAATAAACGTGGGGGTGATTGGGAAGCCCGACAAACTCAAGGCTGCCAGCATAAAGACAAACGACAAGCGTGGATAATAAAAAGAGTGTCCGTGGAAGCGGTCGAGCGTGACCGATTCACCCACACGCTCCAAATACCGCAAGCACCAGAACCCAACGATTCCGGAGACTACAATCCCGCTGAGGAAGAGCAAGATTTGGGCGTGTTCAAATTCTTCGTTCAGACCGATGGACAGCGCAGAAAACAACTGGTTCATGATGACCAACGACCAGCTGATTTGGGCCCTGCCGCGTCCAGTAAAGCCTTTCAATGCCAACAGGATGCCAATCACTGCCATCAGAGAAGGCAAATATTCCATGGCAACCAATGGCACGACGTCCCGATTGTAAACAAAATAAAACCCGACCAAAAAGACTGGGACAAACAAAAACAGTACGGTGCGGAATGAAATAAAACGCATCCACTGCCCTACCCTTTTCAACGGGCTCCACAAATACCGGTACATAAAGGTGTCCAGGTTCCACTCCTTGATGCTTAGCATGTATACCGACAGGCGAAGTTTGCCCAGGAAGTTATTGGACAACTTATGTTTCGGCTTGATGAAATTAAAGAACTGGTCGTGAATCAGGTAACTCAAC
>JALHPW010000272.1 GCA_022842255.1 Saprospiraceae bacterium
GAGGGCTGATATGTCGCCATCTATTTCAATGGTAGAATAGATGGCAAACACGTCATCGCCCATGAACGCGGCGCGGAGTTTGGTGGCGGTCCACTCACCTTTGCTTTTTTTGAGTTTTGCGTTAAAGTTTTGCTTTGCAAAGCTTTTCCAGACGTCTTCAACGGTGCCTGCATCGGTGCTGGCGAATTCCATGCGGAAACAAGGGCGACTTCCAAAAGACATCATGCGCTCTGATTCGCGTACTGGGTCAAACTGGGCGCTCAATTTCAGGGCAAAGAGGGTGAAAATCAAGAGGGGAAGGAGGTTTTTTTTGTTCATGATTCTTTGATTTAGAAATATTTATGCAGTGGATTTGGAGATTTTTGAGGGTGGCCAATGGCCAGACCAATACAGTCGGTAAAGCGAGGCAATTTAATACCCCTGCCAAACAAAGGTAAAACGCCCGTCCGCCCCAAAGTCACAACACAAAAGAAAAATAAGCAGGTGCCTGGCGAAACCAGCCGCCAAATGAAGTTTCTTTGTGCCCTTTACCCGCCGAAGCCTTGGCGAAGGCGGGCTTATTTGACTACATTCAACACATTGACCACATTAATCAAATAGACCGCATTTTCAAACTTGACCACATTTTCAAAACATGGCAAAAATATTAATCGTTGACGATGAAGTGCCTATCCGCCGCACCTTGCGCGACATCCTCGAATTTGAAGGGTACGATGTAGACGAAGCCTCCGATGGACTGGAATGCGTGGCCAAGGTTCAAAAAGAAAAATACGATGTCATCATTACCGACATCAAAATGCCCCGGATGGACGGCATTGAAGCGCTGGAACGGCTTCAAATCCTTTCGCCCGAAACCCCAGTGATTATGGTGAGCGGCCACGGCACCATCGATACCGCCGTAGAAGCCGTGAAAAAGGGCGCGTTTGACTTTATCTCCAAACCGCCCGATCTCAACCGTATGCTCATCACCGTGCGCAATGCGCTCGACCGCAGCGAACTGGTGAACACCACGCAGGTGCTGCGCAAACAGGTGAAAAGTAGCAAAGGGGTGAATATGATTGGCGACAGCGGCCCAATTCTCGCCATCAAAAAGATGCTTGAAAAAGTGGCGCCCACGGAGAGCCGGGTGCTCATCACCGGACAAAACGGGACGGGCAAGGAACTCGTAGCGCGTTGGATACACGAAAAAAGCAACCGTGCCGACGGTCCAATCGTAGAAGTGAACTGTGCTGCAATACCCGCAGAACTGATTGAGAGTGAATTGTTTGGCCATAAAAAAGGTTCCTTCACCGGGGCGATTGCCGACCGCCCAGGCAAGTTTGAATCCGCCAATGGGGGCACCCTTTTCCTCGATGAGATTGGCGATATGAGCCTTGACGCCCAGGCCAAGGTGTTGCGGGCTTTGCAGGAAAGCCGCATCACACGGGTCGGCGATTCCAAAGAAATCAAGGTGGACGTGCGCGTGTTGGCTGCTACGAACAAAGACCTGCGCGCTGAAATCGCAGGGGGGCGTTTCCGGGAAGACTTGTACCACCGCCTAGCAGTGATTGTGGTTCAGGTGCCCTCGTTGAACGAACGCCGGGAGGATATTCCACTGCTGATCGAGCATTTCAACCGCAGGATTGCCGACGATTACGGCCATCCGCCTAAGAATTTTGGTCCTGGCGCCATTCAGGCTTTGCAGGACTATAACTGGACGGGCAACATTCGCGAACTGGCCAACGTCATCGAACGGCTGTTTATCCTCTGCGATCAAACGGTGACCGAGGAGGATGTGCGTTTGTATGTTTATCCTAATAAGTAGTTTGAGTTGTTTGATGGGGTTGAGTTGTTTGATGGGTTTGCACCAGTGTCCAACCCATCAAACCCATCACCCTTAACTTTTTATTGCGCAAATACCTTTGTTTAAGGGCCTATTTTTGCCCCAATTTTGATAAAAAAAGGATTTCACCAAACATGAAAAAACTGCTTCTCGTTGCATTGTTGATGCCTGCTTCCTTGTGGGCCTTTCAAAAAAATACTGCTACCAAACCTGTCCAAACACCTTCCAAAAGCGGAGGCACTGTAGTCCTGACCTGCCGACTTTATGGCACACAGGGCAGTGCGGACAGCGTTTATTTGTATGAAAACCTAGGCTTGGCCAAACGAATTGTGGCCCGCGCAGGTAAAAGTGGCGCCGATAGCGCCTATGTACTTACCGTTCCAGCTGGAGCCCCTCGTTTTTACAGCGTTGGTGCCAACGAGCAATCCACGGCAAAAGTGATTTTGGGCGAAGAAAAGCAAGTGACCATGTGGGGGAATACCCAGTTCATGCACAAGGCTCGCACCGTCAACTCCAACGCGAACAAGGCTTTGGAATCCCTGCAACAACGGCTCACCCAATTCGCCGCAGAGAGCGCTCAGGCTCGCGCACAGTACAATGCTGCTACGGGCAATTTGCGTCGTACCATGGAAGAAAAAATCGCACAGCTTGGTCAAAGCAAAACGCGCTTCCTTGATTCACTCAAAGCTGCCAATCCGCTGCTTTATCGCGCTGCCAGCCTTCAACTGACGCCGGATTATGCGGGCCAGGGTGGTACGGAATCCGAGTTTTATGCCAAAGAATATTTTCGTTGGGTCAATTTGAGCGACAAGGCTTACGAGCAAATCCCGGATGTGTACAACGCATTTGAGGGGTACATCGCCACCCAAATCCAGCTTGGCGCCTCCCAGGAAAACGCGGTCAAATCAGCCGAGGCCCTGCTGGCCAAAATCCCTGTCGAGAGTCCCACCTACCGCATGGCATTGGGCGGCGTTGTTGCTTCGTTTAAAGCCAATAACAGTCCGCTATACCCAACGGTGGCCAAAAAATACATTGATTTGTACGCGTCGAAAAACATGGGCGAAATTCCTGCTTTGGACATGGAATTGAAAAAAGCGTCCACGTTCATGACGGGTTTTGAGGCCCCTGACCTTGCTGGCATGACCCCCGATAGCGGACAGTACTCGCTCAAGCAATTGCGTGGAAAAGTAGTGTTGATTGATTTTTGGGCCAGCTGGTGCGGTCCTTGCCGCAAGGAGAACCCCAATGTGGTGGCCAGTTATAACAAATACAACAGCAAGGGTTTTGACATTCTCGGCGTGAGCCTCGACCGTGAAATCAACGCCTGGCGCAATGCCATCAAACAGGATGGGTTGCCATGGCACCATATCAGCGATTTGCAAGGCTGGAAAAGCGCCCATGCAGCCCTTTACTCCGTAACTTCCATCCCACAAACCCTGCTCATCGACCGGGAGGGCAAAATCATCGCCCGAAATTTAAGGGGCGAACAACTGAGCGCTAAGCTGGAAGAGATTTTTGGGAAGTAAGCGTTTAGGTTGTTTGAAAGGTTTGATTAGTTCGAAAAGTTTGAGGGGTTTGAGTTGTACCGCGACAACTCAAACCCCTCAAACTTTTCAAACAACCTTCAACTGCTCCACCAACTTCTCCGCCATTCCAAAATTGGTACTGGAGGAAAGTCGGGTACGACGCAATTGCCCATCTATTTCACAAGCTGCAAAAGCATGGTAGTTTCCGGCGGCATCGCGCTCACAGTAGGCCCCGAGTGGGAGCTGACAGCCGCCTTCCATCAATTGTAGCACGCGGCGTTCCACGTTGGTGCAGGCTGATACTGCCGGGTGATGTAATTGTTTCAAAATCAATCGGGTAGGGGTGTCGTCTCGGTTGGTTTGCCAGGCCAGGACGCCTTGGGCTGGAGCAGGCACAAATTCTCGGGCGGGCAATTGCAGCACCTCAAAATCGGACATGTCCAAACCCAAACGTTCCACCCCCGCTGCCGCGAGAAAAATCGCATCAAAATCGCCCGCACGGAGTTTCTCCAATCGGGTGGGCACATTGCCGCGGATGTCTTTCAATTGCACATCGGGCCGGTAGGCAATCAGCTGTGCTTTACGCCGATTGGCGGAAGTGCCCACTACGACATTGGGCGCCAGTTTCAACAAGGCTTTTTCAGCATAAGCTTCCTTGCGAATAATGAGCAGGTCAGAAGGATTGTGACGGTACGAAACTGCCGTTATGGCTAGTCCATCGGGTTGGCTAGTGGGCAAATCCTTCATGGAATGCACGGCCAGGTCCACCTCGCCGCGCAGGAGCGCATCTTCGATTTCCTTGGTAAAAAAGCCTTTGCCTTCCAATTTGTCGAAGCCCAAATGCTGCACCAAATCGCCTTGCGTTTTGATGATGACCAATTCGCTTTCCACGCCGATGCGGGCAAGTTCTGCTTGGGTGAACTCTGCTTGCCAAAGGGCGAGTTTACTGCCACGGGTACCTATTTTCAACATGGGGCAAAGGTCGTAATTATCCCTTAATCTTCGTTTTGGAATCCAATTTGCCGGCGTTTTTCCCAAGACGCTATCATAACGCTTATTATTTATTGTATTTTTTTGACATATTGCTTTCAGAGTTGCCTATTGTGAGCGACAACCTCGAAATCAGTGTTGCTTTTCAAATTTTTCAACGAAAAACTCGCCATTAGCATTGGTTGCCCTTGCCACGTACATGCCATTTGGGAATGACGAGATGTCCAAAATTTCGTCCTGACGAAGTGTTTGTCTGCAAATGGTTCGCCCCATACAGTCCAAAACTTGAACATCTAAAATTTCATCCTCTGTTGCCGTTTTGAATTGGATATACCTGCTGCTTGGATTTGGGAAAACCCTATGAGTTGTTGCAATTTGATTGACCAACTCCTCTGTTCCGACTGTTGGACCGAGCTTTACAACCCAAATATCACCTTGATCATACCCAACTTCCGTAACATCACCATCTGCCCCATCCGTATGACCCCCTAAAACAAGCCCTCGATCTTCTGTCTCCCAAACGGAATTTGCTAGATCAAAATCACTGCTGCCTAATAGCATCTGCCAAAGGATTACTCCGTCCATATTCATCTTTAATAACCAAAAATCCCCACCTAAGGGTGTCCCGTTAACATCGCCATCGGGCGAAACGGTCATTCCGATTAGAACCAAGTTGGTATCTGTGGTCTCAATCAGTTGATTGATTTCGTCCCATTTACTACCACCCAATGCTTTTTGCCATTCGATGTCACCTATTGAGTTCAATTTTACAATCCATGCGTCCGGATCCTCTAAGTCTCCATGGTACCCAGAGACGTCTCCATCGTTCGAATACGACCTTCCAGAAAGGAAATACCCCCCATCGGATGTTTGAATAATATTTAGACCTTGGTCAAAAATGGAACCTCCCAGTGATTTTTGCCACTTCAGGGTGCCGATACTATCTACTTTCACCACCCAATAATCAGGGGTGTTAAGGCCTCCATGGTGCCCCGTAACCTGGCCGTCATTTGACCAGGAGGAGCCCAAAAGAACTGCCCCATTGTCATTTGTTAGCTGCATTTCCCCAAATTGTTCGTGCCCAGAGCCTCCGTATGTTTTTTGCCACAAAAGGGTTCCTGCCGCGTTGAGCTTAAACAACCAATAACTGGAGTTTTTTGAACCAGCCCCCAAATATCCTCCGTCGGGCGTTTGGTGTATGGAAGCTCCCATTTCAATAGCGGAACTTCCAATTGCTTTTTTCCAAACAATGCTGCCTTCCGCATTGAGCTTGACCACCCAGGCATCTCCCCCTCCATGATTGCCGAATACATCCCCATCAAAGGACTCAATTGTTCCGATTAGGATATAGCCATCATCGGCAGTTTGCTCAATATCAGAAGAAGAATCATAATCAGAGCCTCCCAGGCATTTTTGCCATTCAAGCGACCCATCGGAAGACATTTTAATTACCCACAAGTCGGTAGTTTGAAAGCCATGCTGTCCGATTACATCGCCATCATTCGATGTTGTCGTCCCCAATGCGATATAGCCGCCATCCTTGGTTTGAATCACCTTTGGGGCCTGGTCAACTAAATTTCCGCCGTACCTTTTTTGCCATTCAATGGTGTGTTGCGTAAGGCCAAAAGAGGCCAAATGGACAAGAAATAGTGTAGAAAGTAGATTTTTCATGTTCAATTATGGTGAAAGTGAAGAGAATGAGTGTGCTCAGGCCAAAGACCATGATAGGTCAAAGGTCAGAGTCCGATTCACCATAAAAAAGGACACTTTTTGGGGTGTTTTTCAATGCACTGTAACGCAACAAGCTCGTAATTATCCCTTAAACTTCGTTTTGGAATCCGATTTGCCTACGTTTTTCCCAAGATTGGGAAGCAGGCAGCAGAGCGGCGGGGGATATTTGGAAGACTTTCCTCATCCTGTTTCTAAGGTCACAATTTGTGGCCTTAGAAACAGGTACTCTTTTGGTATTAATTCAACAGGAAATGGAATGGAGGATAACATTGCCACGCCTTGTTCGGTGAATGCATAGAGTAGGTACCGCAGTCTACGATTTTTTGGGTACCTCATCACAATTTGTGATGAGGTAGTTAGGGCATTTGAGAGCATCTGGCGAACGGCTTCCCATTCTTCAATTCAAATGGAAATCACTCCTTGCTCCAAGGCGCTGCATTCCGCTTTTTACCGCTCAAAAAGAGGTACATCGCCGGAATCACAAACAAGGTGAGCACCAGCGAGAACATCAGTCCACCCACTACCACCACCCCCAATCCGATACGACTGGTACTGGCTGCACCTAGGGACATGGCGATGGGCAAAGCGCCCAATGCCGTAGCCAGGGTGGTCATCAGGATAGGGCGCAGACGGGCTTGGGCGGCTTCCCAAACGGCCTCGCTTTTGGGCATACCGGAATCGCGTTTTTGATTGGCAAACTCAACAATGAGAATGCCGTTTTTCGTCACCAAACCGATGAGCATGATCATACCGTTTTGGG
>JALHPW010000273.1 GCA_022842255.1 Saprospiraceae bacterium
GAGCACTTCCTCATGCTGTTCGCGCGGACAACCGGGGAATAACAGTAGCATGGTTTCTTCCTGGTCGATACCCGTTAGCCAGAACAAGCCTGCGTTTTGGCGAAAATTATGGTAGGCATCGCCAGAGCGGGGCATTTGGTCGTTGGAGTTGAATATGGCAACCGTACCGGGTTTCATCTCTGCGGTGAAACGCTTGCGGTTGGTTTTGAAAAGTTCGGGGGAGAGTGCGGTATATTTCATTGTTGATGTGATATTTGTTGATGGAGTTTGAATGTATTGGAACGTTCGTTATCCAGCCCAAAGAACGGGCTCTTTCCACAATCCACGCAAGCCGTTCCGGTTTAAAACCTGCATATTCGTCCATGTGATGTTTTTGTGGCAAATTTTTTCCCGGCCAATTTCCTGAAATGCTACTTTTGCCGGGCCTGCCACGTACAAGGCTTGTTCACCACTCATCATTCATCACCTAACACTTACGAAATGTCCTTTCCTGCCAACTGCAAATACTCCGAAGACCACGAATGGGTCCGCGTTGAGAACGGCAATATCGCTTATGTCGGAATTACGGATTACGCTCAAGGCGAACTTGGCGAACTCGTGTACATCGAAGTGGAAACCGTCGGCCAAACAGTGGCTGCCCACGAAATCTTCGGCACCGTAGAAGCCGTTAAAACCACCTCCGACCTGTTTATGCCAGTAACGGCTAAAGTGTTGGAATTCAACGCTAAAGTCAGCGATTCTGGCGACCCATCCCTGGTAAATAGTGATCCATACGGCGACGGTTGGATTGTAAAAATTGAAATTGCAAATGCTTCTGATTTGGATGGGTTGATGGATGCGGATGCTTACAAGGCACACGTGAGTTAAACCATTGGGTCAAAAGTGTTCTAAAAAAACGAAGGCTTCTAGCACGTGCTAGAAGCCTTCGTTTTTTTAGAACACTTGTCGTTTTTATTGCCCTTTGACTAGTTTTAAGTGCGTAATCTGCGTTCCAATTTTAACCCTCAACAAATACAAGCCAGGCGGGACGTCCATCGCTTGCATGGTGTACTGTTCTGATCCGGCTGGGTATTCGTTATGATGCAGAGCCCTGCCTTGGAAGTCAAGGAGTTGTAGGGAGACCGGGTCTTTTGCATCGGAATCAAGCGTGATCTGAATTTGATCGGAGAATGGGTTGACGGCTATGATATCGACTTTTTCGGAGAATCCAGGTAGGTATTCTTGTTTGCGTGCCGTTAGGTTTTCGATATCATCAGGTTCTTTTATGAGAGATGGGCTTTCTTGAAATTTTTGAATTTTATAGCCCGATTTAATTCCAGAGGTCCATATTTTCCCGCTGCCATTAATGGTCGCAAAGTAAAGGTCAGTGATTGCTGAAGAAGTTGAACCTTCATTCGCAAAAACACGAATCTTACTTAAATTTGAGCAAGATGCATTTATACCACAATACTGAAGAGGAGGTATCATAATCCCTTGGAAAGAAAAACCGGTATTACCAGATATGTCTGCGGTCATGACTACGGTTTCTGTGCCATAAACTCTATTAACAGTGAAATTGACACCTGATCCAGGTTTGGATACCCTGAAGGTGGCTATGCTTCCATCCCATGGGAATGAGCATGCATTGCCTTGTGGGAAATCTAATGAGCAGCTAATAGGGCCTGAAGCAGGAATATAGCCACTGACAACAATTTCCAAAATAAATGTTATAAAGGATGCTGTGCTATAGCTTTCACTTTGCTCCCCACTGAAACAAGTACTGGTTATCTTGGTTACGTAGGCTACACCTGGTTCAAGATTAGGAATCTCAACCGTGGAGGCTTCTCCTGGAACGATAGTGGTGTTTACAAGCGTAGAAGTAGAACTGATGTAGATTTTTACAGTATAGGATGATGCACCGAAAACATTATCCCATGCAAAACTGGCTGAAGTAGGCGTAGTACCCGTGCAATGAAAATTATTTGGGGCTGGCAAGGAGCAAACCTCTTGAGGCAAAGATACCGGATTGTGCTTCACTGCTTCGGATCGTGCGGAAGTCGCGATGGAAAGGCTCAAAGCCGTTAAAAAACTGAGGTGGACAAGGAAATTTCGCATAATTTTTGAGCAATTTTTGTTGTTGAAAAACTTGTGGTGCAATATTTCGGTGTTTTGACTTGGTTTACCATAACACTTTTTTGAGTTTGTACCGAAATTGACCAGGGTAATGCCATTGAAATTTGCCCTTTAAGGATTCAGATGATGAAAGCATTCGAACAAACACAGGCTTTGGTTGACCCAAAGTAGTTAGATCATCCGCATCATTATGGAGAAAAGTTATTTGTTGGACATGATTAAGTCTTTGCAACCTGATGAGTTGCAACGGCTTTCCCTTTTTTTGGCCTCGCCCTATTTTGTACAGGGGGTGACGGGCAAAGAAACCCAAGCTTTATTCCAGATTATCCTTAAAGCGGCACCGGAGTTTTCGGAACACAAACTAGAGAAGGACAGGGTTTATAAATTGCTTTATCCTGGCAAAGCGGTCGTGGAAGGGAAATTGAAAAAACTGATTTCTGAGTTGACCAAGCTGGTACGCCATTTTTTACTAATCGACCATTATCGGAGAGAAGAGCACGAGCTTCAACGACAAATCGACCTTGCTCAGATTTTCCGCTCAAAAGGAATGGTATCCCGGCATCAACAAGTGGTAGAAAGAATAAGAACACTCGGAGGGGAGGATTCCCTGGAATCTCTTGCTCAATATCATCAGGAGTACCTGGTTGAAAATGAAATCCATGAGCTTGAAAGTACGTACAATCAAGGAAAGGGAGATTTGAATATCCCAGCAGTGTTGAATAAACTAGAACTGAACTATTTTGCCAATCGGTTGGAGTTGTTGAATCGCTTTTTGCTTCAAAAAAAGGTGTCCCAATTGAACACTTCAGATATTATGCAAGCCCGGCTAGAAGATTTGTCCATCCCTCCCTATTACCTGGAGCAAAGTATCATATTGAAGATTACCGAGAAAATTCACAACCTGTTGAGGCACCCTTTGGCAGCAGCCCAGGATTTTCAAGACCTGATGTCCTCCCTTCAACAAAACGAAGGCCGATTGGCAGCAGAGACACTCCAGCAATTTTATACTTATTTGCGAAACTTTTGTGCTTTTAGCATAGATGCAGGTAATGATGCGCTAATACCGGTTCTACATAAAATTCAACAAAACAACTTAGACCGTGGCTATTTTTATCAGGAAGATAAGATTTCACCTTTAGCATATCTCAGTATTAACCAAATTGCCATTAAGGCAAATGAGGTGGAGTGGGCGTTTCAATTTACAGAAACCCATAAAGACAAGGTGGTCGGTGCAAATGAAACACAAGAGTTTTACCAATTGAACATGGCAATCTGCCTGTTTGCTCAACAAAAACTGGAAGCGGCCCTGGCTATTATCCCATTTGGTTCCTCATACTCCAATTATCACCTCGCAGCGCGTCGCCTGGAACTGAAAATCTACTTTGAATTAAGGTCCGAATTACTCCCTTATAAAATAGATGCCTTTCGAATGCACATCAGCCGAGCCTCGCAAAAATTCCTTTCAGACAGTTTGCGGGAGCTTCATGCCAATTTTGTCAATCTCCTCCAGCAAATCAGCCAATCCCCAAGGAGAAATAAGGAGCGTTCAGAACACCTCGTTCGGCGTATTCAGGAAAAAAAATGGGTTGCGGAACGCCATTGGCTGCTAGAAAAAGCCCGCGAACTTGCGCATTCTTAGGAACAATTTTCATTTTGCGTTATGCTTTTTTGCCCTCCGAAAAGCCCTTAATCTGTTCAGATTAAGGGCTTTTTTTATGTTTTCTCGCTAAAATGCTTGGTTTGAAAGCGCCAAATACTTTGGGCCAATGCGCCAAAAGTGTTATTGCGGGGTGGCTCAACCTACGCCCACTTTTGGGCTGTGCGGTGGTGGTTTTTGGTAGCCCTGTCACGAACCTCCGGCTTTCAGCTTAAAGAGGCGTGTCCTGTAGATTTTGGCAAAACAAAAACAAATACAGCACAACGTGCCACATCGATGTAGCCACCCAAAAAGCCGGATCGCGGCAGCCGAAAAGCGAACAGAGTAGGCTTAAACAATTTTTTGCTAAATTTTTATGAAAAAGAAAGTAAATCCATGCTGGTTTACAGCAGCTTTTACAGCCGTCTTGGTGCTTTTCAACATGGCATCCCTTGGCGCTCAACCCATCGAAGTTACGCAACTCGGCAACACGGGGCTAGGGAGTTTGAGGTGGGCTATCGATCAAGCAAACAGTACTGCAGGGGCAGATGAAATCGTTTTTACGGTTGCTGGCACCATTACCCTAGCAAGCCCATTAGCCCTTACCGACAACGCAGGCGTTAACATTAAGGGCAATACAGCCCCTGGTTTTGTAGCCAATTCAAGTGCTTCGGGCGGTTTGAATGGAACCCTCGCCATTACTATACTTGGGAGCAGTACAAGTGATGTTATTTTGAGGGTTCTCAGTAATGATAATACGATTAGGGGTCTGAATTTTCAACATCCATCTGGCGCATCCCACTTGGCGAAAATCCATATTGATGGAGGCTCCAATAATTTAATCGCGGGCTGCTACATCGGCACCAACATCAATGGAACGGCCCCTGATGGAAGTTCTGGTATGGGGGTTTTAATAACAGGTGGAACAAGTAATCAAGTTGGGTTTGTGAGTGCATCCAACAGAAACCTCATTTCGGGCAATACTGAAGGCAATGTTATCATAATCGAAGCCAATACCACTTCTGTGTATGGAAACATCATCGGCCTTAGGGCAAACGGAACTACCAATCTGGGCTCTAACGGAGTTGGGGTTGGTATTTTTGATTCTAATAATTGTAACGTTGGTGCAAGCTTTACTGCAACAAGAAATATAATTTCTGGCAATGAGGATGGTGTCACGATTCATTCTGGAACCGGGAATAAGGTGAGGGGGAATTATATTGGAATGGATTATACCGGGACGACTATTGTTCCAGGCCAGCGTTATGGGGTTCTAATTAAAAAAGCTTCATCTGGAAACTTTGTTGGTGGAGACGCAACAGGCCAAGGGAACCTGATCTCTGGAAATATTACCGGAGTAGCGTGTATCGGAACAGGTGTTGGAGGTAATACCATTTGGGGAAATACCATCGGTCCACAATTAAATGGGACAAGCAACGTAACTGGAAATACCCAGACGATTGGGGTGCTTATTGATGATTCGCCCAGCCATATCATTGGAGGGAATACGACCTTAAAAAGAAATGTTATCTCTGCAAACCTGGATGCAGGCATTAAACTTAAGGGGGGAACCGCTCTCACAACTGGAACCATCGTGCAAGGGAATTATATTGGGTTGGCTGCGAACGGAACCTCATTTATTTCCGGCAGCTCCCAGAATTTTGGCATTGAAATCACTGAAACAGCCAAGGTCACTACCATAGGTGGCACTTCGATATCTGAGCGAAATGTGATTTCTGCGAACAGCGATGCTGGGATTTTTTGTAATGGTACAGATGGTATTGGGAGTAAGATTGTAAACAATCTCATCGGCACGCAAGCAAATGGAATGAACATTGTGCCTTTAAGTCATCAGGATTATGGGGTTAAGCTCAATGCTACTAATTTTACAATCGGAGGTACTTTACAGTTCAAAAATATCATTTCTGCCAATGCAACTGCGGGCATCCATATTACTGGTGTGGGCTCAACTGGGAACTTAATAAAAGGCAATTACATTGGAACCAACGAAGCTGGAAATGCCATTATTCCTTCTGCCGCGCAAGATTATGGGGTGGAGATTGTGAATGATGCTTCGCTTAACAGGGTGGGTAGTAGCATATTAGGGGAAGGCAACGTGATTTCTGGAAACACCGAATGGGGCATTAATTTGCAATCGGCCAATACTGCCGCGAACAAGGTGCTTGGCAACATCATAGGCCTTCAGGCCAATGGTGTAAGCTTTCTCCCTTCTTCCAGTCAGAATTATGGGTTGCTTATAAAAAATTCACCCAACAACACCATTGGTGGTAGTACCCCAGGCGAGCGGAACATCATTTCCGGCAATACCAGTATAGGCGTTTACATTCAATCAGCCGGCTCTACGGGCAACAAGGTGAAGGCAAACTTTATAGGGCCGGATATGACAGGCACCACTTTTGTCGCATCCAGCACACAGTCGAGGGGCATAATGGTTGACCAGGGAGCCTCAAACTGCATTATTGGAGGCACCCAGGCAGGTGAAGCGAATGTAATTTCTGGGAACCTGGATTCTGGTATCAGATTCTTTGAGCCCACAGCGCTCGGAAACCAAGTTGTGGGGAATATTATTGGCCCCCAAGCCGATGGTGCAACCAGGCTTGCGAACAATCCTCAAAAGAACGGGATTTGGATTCACTACTCTTCCAACAACACGATTGGAGGCTCGGCAGATGGCGCCGCTAATATTATTGCCTATCATTTATTGGAAGGCATTCTAGTGGAAGGCGGATCAAGCACTAGGAACCTAATCAGTCGAAACAGTTTTTTCTGCAATTCGGACAGCCCCGGTGGTGGCATTGCAGGAATACTGCTATCCGCTGGTGGGAATCCAGGTGTGAATCTACCGGTTATAATCACAGTAAGTGGTGGTGTAATCCAAGGAACAGCGCAGCCCGGTGCTATCATAGAAGTTTTTCAAAAAGATTTAGAGTGCTCGAGGTGCGAGGGGAGAAGATTTCTTGGCACCGCTACTGCGAACCAGACAAATGGAGCTTGGTCATTTGGACCGTCTCAGGGCCCCTTCGCTGTAACAGCCACTATCAACAACACCA
>JALHPW010000274.1 GCA_022842255.1 Saprospiraceae bacterium
CATGGCATCGTCTGAAAAGCGGGTGTTGGTGACAATCCAACCTTCTATTTTTGGACTTCGATCCTTGTTGCCCTGTTCTTCAACGTATCGCTCCAAATCCCGAAAGCGGGAATGGATGTACAGCGGGATTTTGATATTGCTCACCGAACCCGCCATGGGATGGTATTTACATTCCACCCAAATCAGGGTGTCTGCGCTTTCGGCTACCACATCCACTTCGTGCTGCACACAAGCTCCTGGCAGCAGTTGGCGTGTGCGCACTTCAAAACCCTGACTTTTCAACACCTCGGCAAAAAAGTCCTCAAACGGAAAGCCCGAGGGTCCAAAATCAAACATCGCTTGCTTCAAGGTATATCGGGCCGCCGAGGGTCGATGTTGTCGTTTGAGCATTTTAAAGGCCCTTTTAAAAATGGATTTGGTTCTGATTCCTTCGTGCCATTGGGACATCAAATCCGCCACAATTTGGTCAATTACCTGCTCGTCCGCGCCCGATCTGCGCAAGGAGCGACGCAATTTTTCTGGATTGAACGGCTCTTTTTCACCGGAAGCTTTCGTGACCTGGAAATCCATGTGTTTTTCAATTGTATGAGACATCCACTAGACTAAAAGTGCCATAGCACAAATTCCCTTCCGGGTAATGGTAAATGGTCTCTGCGTATCCGGGCAGTATATAACCTTGTAAGTTGGTATAGTTTTTTAACGGCGTGGACCATGGGATGCGTAGCATTTGACCATCGTCGGAGCTGGCAAACCGGTCTTCCGAAACAAAATCCATCAGTTGGCCCTGTTCGTTGAAATAGAGCCAAGCTTCAATCTTGATACCGTTGTTGGTAAAGGAAGCCTTGACCTTGTTCCCATCCGTTTCCAGCCATTGTATACGTTTGTCTATCAAGGTTGCCGGGGCCATACAGCACATATCGTTGAAGAACGTAACCGTTTCAGCGATGCCCATTTCCTTTCCGCTTTGGTATTGAACTTTGAACAGCGATAGCAAGCGAATATCCATAAAAGCTTCCCCGTTTTTGAAACTGTGGAATCCAGCCACCGGGAGGTGCTTCATTGTTGCGTCCATAAAAAACAGCCGCGTGGCGGGCTCCATAAAATTGTGCTGCTCGGATGTGAAGGGCATCCATTCCGACTGTTCGTTTTTGCGGATTTGGCCCTTAAACACCACTTTAAAATGCTGAACTTTCGGCTTACCAACGGCCCCTGCATAGCGGAGGTATTGTTGTACCGGTGCTGGAAGGGGTTGCAGGTCAGCCTCTGTCAATAGCGACGTTGGAACCCCATGGGCCTCCTTCAATCCGGCATTCACCTCTCGTTCATATTGCTTGTAATAGCTCCAACCACTGTATCCCAATATAACGGCAATCAAAACCAACACATTGGCAATGCTGCCAAACTTGGCATCTTGCCAGCTCGAAATAACCAAGTATTGCGACAGCAGGAGCGCTGGGGCCGCAAGCATCCACCAAACATCTTTTTGTAACAAAAACAAGGCCGTCGCTACCGTAAACAAAACCGCAGCAAGCAGCCAAAACACTCCCAAAGATTTTGAAATTGGCTGCGTCAACTGGCTGATTTCGGCATACTTAAAAGCCTTGGCAAAGCCCATCAAATGAATCAGCCCATGTAAAAGGAGCAGGAATGCAAAAGCGTACCGCATGGGACTATCGGTTTACTGGTTATTGGTTTACTGGTGATTGGTTATTGGTTATTGGTTGATTGGTTGCTACCCTTTAATTAACTGCGCTTACCAATTCACTAATCACCAGTCAACCAATAAACCAATCACCAATCTAGCCAATCTCAATTAGGCATTTCCCGAAGTTTTTCCAATTTCAATACCGTTACCACCCCATCCTTGATGTCCACCATGTGTTCATTTTTGAAATCGGTGAGGGTACGGATCAGGGTTTCCTTAGCGGTACCGGCCAGGGCTGCGAGGTCTTCTCGGAGCAGGTGGATGACGGGACCACTTTGGTCGCAGAGGTTGGTGAGTGCAGTGGCTACCCGTTTGCGCACCGAGTTATAGGCCAATTCGATGAGCTGCTGTTCGCGCTCGGCGATGTGACTGGCGAGCATTTTGATAAAGCGGGCATTCACGTCGCGATTGCCAAATACGAGGGCTGCAAAGTCTTGCTTGGGCACCAGTTTGATGCTGCAATCTTCCAATGCAGCGGCGCTCTCCGGGTAGGCATCTTCTTTAAAAAGTGCCAAAAAGCCCAAAAAATCGCCCTGTTGGGCCACCTTGACGATGAGTTCGCGGCCATCGTCGCTGGTTTTGAATACCTTGACTTTGCCACTTTCCACAAAGTAGAGCCAGCGTGGGTGTTCACCTTCGCGGAATACCAGGTCTTTTTTCTTGTAATGCCGCACTTCCCGATTTTCAGAGAGGTGTTTGATGGCCTCCATTGCGCGCGCTTCGTCAATAAAATGCTCCAACGAACCGCTGGATTGCTCAGAAGCGATACGCAGGCGTTCACTTTTTTTCAAACGATGCTCGATGGTTTGCAGCAGCACCACATCGTCGAACGGTTTGGTGATGTAATCGTCAGCGCCCAAGGCCATACCCCGGCGGAAGTCGTCTTTCTCGGCTTTGGCCGTGAGAAAAATAAAGGGTATGTCGGCGGTTGAAGCCTGCCTACTGAGTATGTGCAACACACCATAGCCATCCAGTTCGGGCATCATGATGTCGCATAAAATCAGGTCGGGCAGGTCAGCCTGAGCTTTGGCCGCTCCGATTTTGCCATTTTCGGCGGTGATGGCTTCATAGCCACTTAGACTCAAGATTTCGGCGATGTTCTCGCGTACATCCGAATTGTCTTCGATAATAAGGATTTTTTTCATTTCACAGCAAAGTTAGAAACCTCCCTCATCCAACCTAATGATTTCAATCAACATTTGAGGTAACCCGTATCATTTTTGTCAAATGGCGAATAAGGCCACCTTTGTAACATCATTCAACTGAAAAAATTAAACGCAACTCTGATCATGAACATTTTCGCTCCTATCTCTAGCCTGATGACCGACCACAAACACTTGGTGACCATCGGTCCGGAAGAATCCCTTGCCAAAGTCAAAGAAATATTTGACGCTCACAAGTTTCACCACATCCCGGTCGTCCACTTCCGTGAAATTGTCGGGATTGTTAGTCGCACTGATTTTGAACACTTTATGGGTGGTGCTTCCCATTACGAGGAAGACAAGTATGTAAACGAATTGCGACTTGAGCGCACCCAAGTAAAAGAAATTATGATCAAGCGACTGGGCAAGGTAGCTCCCGACGACCGTATCAATGTAGCCTTGGAGGTTTTCCTCATCAATCGTTTCCATGCACTCCCAGTGGTGGAGGATGGCGAACTGGTCGGTATCCTGACCCCTTTCGACATCATGACGGCCTTGTCCAAACAAGTGCCTGCGGATTCCAGCCTCGTTTATGAAAACAATGACTAAACAGTATGAAAGCAATAGCGTCCGTTCTCGCGGCTGACCTTGCACCCTGCACAGGCAACTGTCAGGGTTGCGGCAAAACGCATATCAAAATTTTTGGCGCACACGACACAAAGGCGCGCCTCTTGGGTGCCCGTGTCCGATTGGCTCTGGACGCTGCGGGAATGGACGGAAAGATATTGGAGATTGCCGACCCGATGAGCGTTCAAGCCTACGGTGTACGTGTTCTGCCGGCGCTGATGGTAGAAGGTGAGCTGGTCTTACAAGGCTTCGTGCCGAGTGTCACTGAAATCGCCCGACTTATGAAAAACAAGGATCTTTTTAAGAGCAAGCTGTTCCAGCTCCGTACCCTAAGCGTGGCTGTTGACATGAGCGATGTTTCCGCAAACGCCTTGGTTTTTGCGTGGAAAATTGCCAGCCGCATGGACAGCAAACTGGAAATCGTGTATGCGATGGACAGTATTTTCGAGGGCACCGTACCTTCTGCCTCAGGCTTTTTGTCTGGTTATTCCAAAACCATGCAATCAGAGCTCGACACCTTCATCACAGACACCATGGCCGTTGTTGGTGTGAAATACGAACCCGCAGCCCGTTTCCCGGGCGAGCCGGGCGAACCATCCGCATCTAAACACCCACAGCCCAGCATTTCGTCCAAAGTCATTTACGGGGCGCCAGATGTTGCGCTTGCCCAATACTCCCGCCAAACCGACCTCCTGATTTTGGGGGCCACTGGCCGTGGTGGGTTGGGGAAAAAGCTCTTTGGCTCGGTAAGCATTGAAGTGTCTAGGACCTCCCATTGTCCCGTTCTATTTGTTTCTAAAGAGGCCGAATACCGTGGTTTTGAAAATGTGCTGTATGCCAGCGACTTTGACTCCCTAAACCCCCTCTCGGTGCAGCAAACGGTTTCGTTTGCAAGACGGTTTGACGCGCAGATGCATTTTGTGCATGTTGGGCCGGGCGGCGAAAAAGACCTGGAGGCTCAAAGAGAACGTTTTGAGGCATCCTTTGGCGAATCGGGGTATAATAAGCCATTCATATTCAGCAAACTGGTGAGTGAGGATATTGTGGGCGCACTCTATGAATACGCCTTCTATCACCGGATTGAACTATTGGTTTTTGTGACCCATCACCGTTCGTTTTGGGACAACATCCTGCACAAAAGTGTGACCAACGAAGTGCTAGCCACCAGCGATATCCCAATCCTCGTTATCCATTCCGATGATGATATGTTGTGACAATTTTGTCACATATCACATAAACCAACCATGCTATGAGTGAAAATGTAGGCAATATCGACAAACACGCCCGGACTATTTTGGGCATCGCCTTGGCTGCTGCGGTGCTGGGCGGTTTTTTGGAAGGTACTTTGGCCATTGTTGCGGCAATTGGTTCCATCCTGATGCTGCTCACAGCATGGATTAAATTCTGTCCAATATATGCTTTGCTGGGCATTCACACGCGCCCAAGCAAATCTTAAAGATAGTGATTGGGTATATAGACAGAGCGTTTTTTCAGTGCCCGCCGAGCGATCGCTACGGCGGGTTTTTTGTTTTTATAAAGTGATGAAGTTTTTATAAAGTGATAAAGCGATGAAGCGATGAAGTGATGGGTGCCTTGGCGTGGTATCACTTCATTACCCATCACTTCATAATCACTTCATAACCCAATATTAAACCTGCTCTTTTGTCTATTCATTGCCAAAAGAGTAAGCTGGGCTATAATCAAGCGCAATTTGCAAGCCCCTACCTTTGGCAGACTCCTTGTATTCACCTGTTTCAGTGTTTTCAAGTATGCCATTACGTTCCCTTACCTTACTGTGTTTTTGTTGCGTCAATCACTTGTTCGCACAAACCTTTAGTGCCGTGCCTGGCCCATTGCTTTCCAAAGAACTCCAGTTCGAGCAAGCCAACGAATGCTACATCTACTTCAACAACCCCAGCGGAAACAGCCTTCAACTACACTGGAGGCTACTGGAATCCAATCTGCCAGAAGAATGGGATGCCGACTTGTGCGATTACGGGCTTTGTTACATTGGAATCCCTTCCAACGGATTGATGAGCCCGGTGTACGATACCATCCAGCCCTACCTCAAACTCATCGTGCAGCCAGGAACAGCTCCCGGGGCAACCTGGATTTGGTTTCGGGTGTATGAAGAAGGTCATGAGGATAATTTTGTGGACGTTTTTTACAGCCTGTACACCCCTGGGACCTTGGCTGCCTCAGCCCCCACATCCTCCAATGTATTGGCTTATCCGAATCCCGCGCAATCCGTATTGATTTTGGAAAACAACCTGCCAACAAGCACCATCGCCTGCATCCGCAACCTTGCCGGACAATCCGTTTGGCAAGGCAAACTCGCCGCACAATCCCAACAAACAATCTCCCTCGACCAGTGGCCCAACGGGCTGTACCTTCTACAAAACGGCCAGCAAACCCAAAAAATCCTGATTCAGAAATAACACCCAAAATACTGACAACCACCCAATTAACCAATCAACCCTGCCTACCAGCAGGCAGTTAATACCCAACCAAGCACTCCGCATCCATCAACTTTATTTCATGAAGAATCTAGTCACACTCCTCCTTTTCTGTCTGCCCTTGGGCGTTCTGTTCGGTCAGACCAACGTTCAAGTGCTGTCCAAGTCAAGACATGAAACCCTGCTCAGTCTGGACCTGAGCGACATCCAAAAAATGCAGGTCAGCACCCCGCAGGGGGCGGCCATGGTGGTGGGTATGGAAGATGGTACCTCATTGCTGGAAGCAGGTGCGCCAGATGTTCCAAAATTTGCGACGTCCTTGTTGATCCCAAATACCGGGAACATGGCAGTGGAAATCGTGTCCTCCGAGTTCAAGGACATCCCCAACGTACCGGTTGCACCTTCCAAAGGCAATTTGCTCCGCACGGTCGACCCCGCAACGGTGCCATTTACTTACGGAACACCCTATGAGCGCGATGCCTTTTTCCCCGGCAAACTGGCTGATTTGCGACAACCCTTTGTTATGCGCGACGTGCGCGGGCAAACCCTTTGGATTTACCCAGTCCAATACAACCCGGCCACCAAAGTGCTGCGCGTGTATTCCAATATTACCCTGCGGGTGTTTCACACCGGCGGAGAAGGCGAAAACGAAGCCGCGCCCAATCGGGAGCGCAGCATCAGCACCCCGTTCCGGCATTTGTACGAAAAGCTGTTCCTGAATTTTGACCCGCAATTCCTTTCCGAGGCCCGCAGCGGGGAGGAACCCGTTGAAATGCTTGTTATTGCCGCCGACGAACTGATAGACGCACTCGAGCCATTCGTGACCTGGAAACGCCAAATGGGGATTCACACCACGGTGGTGGCCGCTTCTGAAGTGGGCAACAA
>JALHPW010000275.1 GCA_022842255.1 Saprospiraceae bacterium
TGGTTGCTGACGTTGCCGGTTACGTTTATAATGGCCGCCATACTGTTTTACGTGTTCAGGATGTTTGCCTGATTAGGTAGTTGAGAGCGTTTAGAGTTGAGGAGAGCGTTTAGGGTTTAGAATGTTTAGGGTTTAGGCTTACGCTAACCCTCCTCTAACCCCTAAACGCTCTAAACCCTAAACTTTAAACGCGCTCAACCCCAAACGCGCCCAACCCCGAACCACACTGTATCCAATTTCTTAACAAAAGTCTGTTCCTAACCTGACTATGTTGCAACGTCTACTCCTGGTGGCGTTTGTGCTGACGTGTGCTTTCAAAAGCGCTTCCGGCCAAACCGCTGCCCCTGACTCTATTGCCCCCAAGCCCCTTCCTAGCAGCAAACCAGCTGTGTCCACGGCCAAATGGTACGACAAAATCAGCCTCCGTGGCTACGCTCAATTCCGCTACAACCGCTTGTTGGAAACCAATCCTGACCTTAAATGCGAACAATGCGACAAAAGCATTGGCAAGGGTCAGTCTTTCTCGTTTCGGCGCGGTCGTATTGTGTTGAGTGGGGATGTGCACGAACGTTTTTTTGTGTACCTGCAGTTTGATTATTCCGCAGATGCAAGCTCGAGCAGCAAGCATTTCTTACAGGTGCGCGACGCCTATTTTGATTATGCTTTCGACAAGAAAAAAGAATTCCGCCTTCGTTTTGGGCAAAGCAAGGTGCCTTTTGGCTTTGAAAATTTACAGTCAAGCTCAAACAGGATTCCTTTAGACCGCTCGGATGCTTTGAACTCTGCGGTGCCCAATGAGCGGGATTTTGGGGCGTTTTTCTTGTATTCTCCAGCCAAAATTCGCCAAATACACCGGGATTTGACCAACGATGCCCTAAAAGGCTCGGGTGATTATGGCATGTTTGCGATAGGGCTCTACAATGGCCAGGCGGCCAACAAACCTGAGTTGAATAACAATCTGCATGCGGTGGCCCGGTTCTCTTATCCCATCAAAATTGGTAAGCAGATCATAGAGCCTGGTATTCAGGCATACACTGGAAAATATACACTTGACCAGCGGTCAGCCGACGCCAAGGCAGTGAAGGACCTAACCTATTTGGATCGTCGGGTAGCGGCTTCTATCGTGCTTTACCATCAACCTTTTGGGATTTTAGCGGAATACAACCTTGGGCAAAGCCCCACTTTTGATGCCGCTAGCGATACCATCAGGGTACAAAAGTTGAATGGGGGCTTTATTACGGCATCTTACCGGAGCAAACTTGGAAAAGGCTTCATCACGCCCTATGCACGGTATCAAGTATTTGATGGTGCGAAAAAACTCGAACTGGACGCTCGTCGCTACGATTTGAACGAGCTGGAGATGGGAGTAGAATGGCAGCTCATCAAAAACCTGGAAATCACCCTGGCTTACGTGATCAGCAATCGCAAATACAACGACTTCAAAACCGATTACGACGAACGTGGCAATTTCTTGCGTATTCAGATGCAGGCGAATTATTAGGTTTTAAATTGGGTTGATGAGGTTGATGGGGTTTATAAGGTTGATAAACCCCATCAACCCCATCAACCTCATCAACCCCATCAACCTCATCAACCCCATCAACCTCATCAACCTCATCAACCTCATAAACCTCATAAACCTAAAAACTATAACACTTAATCTTCCTCCGGTTCGGCCCGCTGCTCCGGCTTCCCCGTTCGCGCTTGAGCCGGTATCCTTTTTCTTTCTGCTTGAAATTCAGGCTAAAAGCATTGATTTTGAAGCCTATATAAAAATCGGTGCCGCTGAGTTTGTCCTTGGTCATAAAACTGCCCAGGTTGTCGGTGCCGAGGTACAACCAGGCCAAACGGAGGGCTGCACCTGCCCGGAACGTCCGCCAATCGTCTACCACCAATGGTAGCGAAACCGAGAACCAGCGATGTTCAAAGCGCGGCACCACAGCCAAGGTGCTAGGGCGTTTCACGCTGTATTTCGACAATGGAACCCGCTGAACCAACAAACCACTTACGTAAAACATGGGAGCGATTCGGGCATCAAATTGTGCCGAAAGGGCGGTTGGCAAACCCATCCCAAAGGCGTTCTTTTGCAAAGAAGCGATACTGTCGCCCAAAAATGCCTTGCTGACATCGCGCAAAATATCCTCCGCATTGTCGCGCGAAGGGAAAGCGGTGCCACTGACCGTCAATACCGTATCGAATTCGATGTGGTGGCGTTGGGCAGTATTTTTGAAGCGCATAAATCCAACATCCAGTAAAGAAACCCCCGCACGCCAGGCGTAGCCGTCTTCCTCATCCCCGGCAGGCATGGCCCAGGACATCCCAATATCCAACCCGAATCCAGAACCCTGCCGACGGAGTTTTACCTCTTCCGCATTGTCGGTCAGGTTGGAGGTTGTAAGGGCGTAATCCCATTGCGCGCTCCCAAAAGCGATGGTGTCGCCATTCCGCTGGGTGTAATCAAAGTTGGACTGGGCGCGGGTGAAAAAACCTTCGTATCCGAGCAACAGTTTGGGCGAAACGCCCCAGGACATTTGCAGATCGCCCATTTCTTCCAAGCGACTGTAGTGCAATCCGATTTCCCCCCAAGCCATGCCCGAGATTCCGGTGGCTGGGATGTTAATCGCTTGATTCCGAGGCAAATCTGAGATGGTTCTATAAGCAAGTATCTCCGGGATTCGATAAGAGGACAGGTTGGTCCGAAAGGCGGTGGTCAGTCCAACCACATTGTTCTCGCCAAACCGAAAACTGAACGCTGGGCCTGCAATCCGCGCTTGTGTCACAAAGTGCATTTTACGGCCACCGTTTGTGAAATCCTGTAAAATCGCGTCGCGGGCAGGCGGGTTTTCGGCTGAGGTATCCGCTACGGAAACAATTTTATCCGAATTGCGCAGGGCATTTTGAAGGCTGGTATTGCGCAAAAAGGCGTAGCTGTTTTCTACAAAAAGGTCGGCGTTGAAGAGGCTGACCTCCCAGTTGTGCGGGGTAAAAGCCGTATTGGCAGGGTTGATCCCTGCCCCGTAAATCCCGGAGTAGCGTTCCAGGCGCATACCCAGTTGTTCTTGGGCAACGGAATCGGTGTGGTTAACAAAGAGAGAAAATAATAGGGCAAGAAAAATCGGAGAGCAGGAAAGCGTTTGGCGCATAAAATGAATGGATTCAAAATTTGCGCAGGAACGATGCTTTTGGGCTGGGAATTGCCTGAAAGTGTAGAAACTACACCTGAACTGGTCAAATTCCCTGCTTAAGGGGCCAATTTTGCGGGGTTAGTGAGGTGTTGGCTTTGGGTCGCCGCCTAACTTTTAGTGCCAAGCGTAGTCAGGCGGTGACTCCAAGTCACCGACTTACCAAAAACTAATTTTTCCCATCCTCCTCTGGCAGCCCCATCATTTTACTAAAAGCGTTTTTCAACATTTCCTCTCCTTGCTCTTTTGTGACCAACAGGTAGGAGTTCAATTCTGATGCACAATCCCTATGCTGATTGAATTCCAACTTTATCGCCCGGAATTCAAGTACAATATTCCCGAAGATTTCATCACGTCCCAAAATCAGCCCGTGCGAGGCTGCAAAGAGTGGGAAATCAGAAATGGTAGCGTCTAAAACAATCTGATTGGCAACATATGCTGAAATGGAGTCGGAATATTGGCCTGGAATGAGGATTTCGCTACAGTTAAAACCTTGAATATCAAGCTTCTTTTCTCCAGTTGCATACACTGCTTCACTTCCTGATTTATAGGTATCCATCATTCCCTGAAAAGAGCCCTGTTCTTCCTCTCCAGCCTTCATTCGAATACGCAGGCTATCCAGAGAGATGCACACGTAAAGTTCATTGCTAGTCTTTTCTTTGATAAAACTCGACCGCATCCCCGGCCCAATTTTTTGGGCCTCCTCCGGTGGTAAATCTTGATAGGACTCAATTTTAATAAACTTATCATCCCCATACACATTGTATTTGGTGTAACCAAACATGGCTTGCAGCCCTTCCACCTCTGTTGAAAGGTTTACATAGCCATATTCGACAAAAAGGGATTTGGCTACCGTTTGACTATTCCCTTGGAAGGCGAAACAGGCAAAAAGCGCGGCAAATAGTACGTTTTTCATGTGTATTGGTTTGAGTGAGGCGGTGACGTCGAGTCACCGCCTCACTAGAGTTGGCAAAATCAAACCCCCATAGGGTCCAACTTCTCGCTCTCCACCCCATACTTTTTCATAAACTCCTTCACGGCTTTCTCTGTGATTTTACCCTGCTTATGCAGCTGACGAACCGCGGCAAAAGCGATGTATTTGGCGGAAATCTCGAAGTAGTTCCGCAGGTTTTCCCGGCTATCTGAAAGCCCGAAACCATCGGTGCCCAGGGCCGTAAAATCCTTGGGCATCCAGGGTGAAAGTTGCCCTGCGGTGAGTTTTACCCAGTCGTTGGCGCTTACAAACACGCCTTCTTCGCCTTTCAATTGTTGCTGCACAAAAGGCACACGCTCCGGCTCGCCTGGGTGCAACATGTTCCAGCGATCGCAAGAAACCGCATCGCGGTACAGCTCTGTCCAGGAAGTCGCGCTCCAAATATCCGTACTAACGCCTTCTTTTTCAAGGATTTCCGCAGCTTCGAGCACTTGTTTGATGATAACCCCAGAACCAATGAGGTGCGCTTTTGCAGATCCCTTGCTTTTTGATTTTTGAAAACGATACAAGCCGCGCTTGATGCCCTCCTCCACCGAGGTTCCAGCGGACAAGCCCTTCTCCACGCCTTTTGGCATTTCGGGCATCAAGAGGTTTTCGTTATACAAGGTGAGGTAGTAAATCTTCGATTCGTTTTCCACGTACATCCGACGCAGGCCATCCTGCACAATCACGGCCAGCTCGTACGCGAACGCAGGGTCGTAGGTAATGACACTCGGAACGGTCTGCGCAATAAGAATGGAATGCCCATCTTGGTGTTGCAGGCCTTCTCCATTGAGCGTCGTGCGACCCGCTGTGGCGCCCAACAAAAAGCCCTTGCACATCATGTCGGCAGCAGCCCACACCATGTCGCCCACGCGTTGGAAGCCAAACATGGAATAGTAAATGTAAAACGGCACGGTCGGGATGCCATGCAAAGCATAAGCCGTTCCCGCAGCCGTGAAACTGGCCGTGGCCCCATCCTCATTAATGCCTTCCTGGAGTACCTGCCCGGTTTTGGACTCCTTGTATTTGATGACCGAAATTCCGATTTCAAGTGGGGTATAGAGCTGGCCTTTTTGGTTCCAAATCTGCACCGAATTGAACAAGGGTTCCATCCCAAAGGTCTGGGCTTCGTCGGGAACAATGGGCACAATGTATTTGCCAATATCCTGATTTTTAAGCAATTGGCCCAAAATGTCCATCATCGCGCCGGTGGTCGAGACGGTTTTCCCGGCTTCACTGCCTTTGAGTTGTTTGTCAAACAGCGTTAGGTCCGGGGCCTTGAATTCGGCGTATTTGTCCGAACGCTCGGGCAAAAAGCCACCTAATTTCTCGCGTCTTTCTGCCAGATATTTTCGCTCTGGCGAATCGGCTGCCGGCCACCAGAATTTGGCATCCCGGGCTTCGTCGTCGGAAATTGGAATTTGGTAGCGGTTCTTGATTTCAACACGGAAATCGTCGCTCAAATCTTTGGTCTGGTGGGCCTTGTTTTTGCCTTCAGCGGCTTTGCCCATACCGTAGCCTTTCACCGTTTTTACAATGATGGCCACCGGTTTGTCGGAACGAACGGCGCGTTCGTAGGCAGCAAAAACCTTGGCCGCATCGTGACCACCACGGCGCATTTCTTTCAGTTGTTCGTCGCTGTAACCGGCCAATAAGGTCGTGATGCCAGCACTCAGGTTATCGTTGCCAATGAGCATTTTGCGGGTCAGGGCGCCATCGTTGGCTGAGGCCAATTCCTGGAAATTACCATCCACCATGCTTTCAAATCGGGAGAGCAAAAGCCCTTCCTCGTCTTTGGCCAATAGTTCGTCCCACTCGCTGGCCCAAACCACTTTGATTACGTCCCAACTGGCGCCAAAAAAGTGCCGTTCTACCTCCTGCACGATTTTCCCGTTGCCTCGCACGGGGCCATCCAAACGTTGCAGGTTGCAGTGTACCACGAAGACGAGGTTGTTCAGATTTTCGCGGGCTGCCATGCCGATGGTGCCGTAGATTTCCGGTTCGTCAATCTCACCGTCACCGATAAAATGCCAAACCTTGCCACCATTTTCAGGCTTTAAACCTCTGTTTTCCAGATATTTAGCGAAACGCGCCTGATAAATCGCGGTCATCGGCCCCAGGCCCATACTCACCGTTGGGGCTTGCCAAAAATGCGGCATGCGCCGTGGGTGCGGGTAGCTGGAAACGCCGCCCAAGGTCTCCTGCCGGAAATCAGCGATGGCTTGTTCGGGCAAGCGCCCTTCAAATACCGCACGGGCATAAACCCCAGGCGAGGCGTGGCCCTGGAACATGAGCAAATCGCCCCCGTATTCCGCCGAACGTTTGCGCAAAAAGTGGTTGAACAGCACCTCCAACATGGTGGCACAGGCGGCATAGGTCGCGATGTGTCCGCCCAGTGCGAGGTCCTTGTCCTGCGCGTGCAGCACCATCGCCTGCGCATTCCAACGGATGATATTTTCAATGCGCGTCTCCAGTGCCAGGTCGCCAGGATAGGCGGGCTGGTCTTCAGGCGCAATGGTGTTCATGTAAGGTGTATTGAGCGCCGAACCGCCTGTGGCTGCCCCATGTCGGGCGAGCATGCGGCGCAGGGCCAAAAAGAGTTCTTCGGAGCGGGTTTTGCCCTGACTTTCCAGGACTTCTTCGAGCGCTTCGAGCC
>JALHPW010000276.1 GCA_022842255.1 Saprospiraceae bacterium
GTGCCGATGGATCACGTGGACGAGGGCAGGCTGGTGCTCGCCGACGGGCAGGCACTCGACTTCAAGTACGCCATGATCGTCCCGCCGTTCGTCGGCCAGGAGGTCATCCGGAAGGCGACCGACATCGCCGACGAAAACAAAGTCGCCGGTGAACATCATGACCGGTTTGTTGGAAGCCGGGTGGTCAGTGAGCAGAAAACTGATGCTTTCGGGTGTGTGGCCCGGAGTGTGGATGACCTCAAAGGTGAGGTTTCCCATTTTGATGACGTCCCCATCTTTTACCCCTTCATGCGGGAACTGGTACTGCCAATCGGGTCCGCCCTCGTCGGAGAGGTACATTTTGGCGCCGGTCAGTGCAGCCAATTCACGTGCGCCGGAAAGAAAATCGGCGTGAATATGCGTTTCGGCCACATGGGTAATGGTCATGTTGTTTTGCTTGGCGATTTCCAGGTAGGTATCCACGTCCCTTTTCGGGTCAATAACCATGGCAACACCTGCCTTTTGACAGCCTATAAAATAGCTGGCTTGAGCCAGGGTCTTGTCGTAAACGTGTTGGAAAAACATGATGTCAGTGATTTGTTGTGTAGAACAGCGGTGATTTTTTATTTGATGTTACAAAGGTCGGGGGGTGCAGGGCGCGCGCGCGTGACTCAAGTCACGAGGGTCATTTTTTTTGAAAAATTTAGTAATTCGGGACCATTTAGTCCCCGAGAGCTACCAGAAACCCCTCAATGCCCCATGGCGGTGGCTGCTGGATTGAGGTACAGCTCTTTGACCAGGATGTACATGCCCATGATGAGTACAAACCAGCCAAAGGCTTTTTTGAGCTTGTCGCCATCCACTTTCCGACTGAGCCGGTTGCCGATGAAGATGCCCACAATGGCCAGGGCCGTGACAGTGCCCAGTAGCGTCCAATCCAGTTCGTATTGGGAAATATCGCCGGTAAAACCAATGAGCGACTTGGCTGCGATGATCAGCAGGGAGGTGCCCACGGCTTGTTTCATGGGCAATTTGCTGAACAACACCAGGGCGGGGATAATCAAAAACCCACCACCCGCGCCCACCAATCCGGTAAGCACGCCCACAATGGCGCCTTCCGCCAAAATCATGGGGTAATTGAATTTTTGTGGGCCGGCAGCAGCTTCTTCAGTTCCACCATTTTTGCTACGAATCATGGAATAGGAGGCAAAAACCATAAGCACGGCAAAAATACCCATCATCAGCATGGCTTTCGATACCACGAATTCGCCGATGGAAAACACAGGATTGGGAATCATGGGCACCAAATAAGCCCGCGTAGCATATACGGCCAAAATGGCTGGAGCACCAAAAATAGCCGCGGTTTTGAGGTTGACCATACCGTCCCGATACTTTGGAAACGCGCCAACCAAACTGGTAGACCCCACAATAAAAAGCGAGTATGCAGTGGCCAAAACGGGATCTACGCCAAAAAGATAGACCAAAACGGGTACTGTCAGGATGCTACCACCACCACCGATGAGCCCAAGAGAAACGCCGATGAGTGCCGACGCGAAATAACCTACGATTTCCATGAAGTTACTGTAAGGTGAACGTTTGCTTTGTCAAATTGACCCAGCAAAGGTGGCAGCAAGCAAAAGCCTTTTCCTGTGATATTTGTCACGAAGGACGAAAATAAACCGTTGGGAGCGGCAAAAATTGGATAGACATGATTAGCGGGAAGATTAAATAGCAAAACCGGAGAACAGGAAAACCGGAAGATTAAACCGGAAAACCGGAAAACCGGAGAACAGGAAAATTTAAAACTGAGAGGGGTTGATTCCGAAAAGGGGCAGACTTTGCTCTACCCGAGGGCATCTATCTCAGTTTTAAATTTTCCTGTTCTCCGGTTTTGCTGTTTAATTTTTAACCCATCAGCCATTTTCCTCCAGCCAAGCCATGGGCGTCTTCCGCTCTTCTTTCTTAAAAATGCGGTGGAAATAGGAAAGGCTGTTAAATCCAGCCGCAAAACAAGCCTGGGAAATATCCCTGCTTTCGAGCAAAATCCGTTTGGCGTGGCGCAGGCGTTCTTTGTTGACCAATTCCACAGGCGTGATGCCCAACTCTTGCTTGAACACACGGAAAAACTGCGGGCGCGACAAATAACTGCGGCGCGCCAGGTCGTCGATGGAGAGGTTCTCGCAAATGTTGCGGCGAATGAATTGCAGCACCTCCCCAAGCCGGTGGCGGGTGGGCACCTCATCGGAAAGCAACAATTGCCGGGCCTGGGTTTGCATGATGCGCAATACCAGTTCTTCCAGGCTGTGTTGGGTCAGCACTTTTTTACCGTACACGTCTTCCATGTACAGGTATAGCAGACGGCGCACAAGGGCATCGAGGTTGTCGTCGTTGCTGAGGAAGAAATTGCTGTAATCGAGCGACCAGTTTGCGCCGTCCATGCGCGTGATTTGGTCGTTGGCGCGCTCCACCGTGCGCTGAATCAGTTCGGAAGAAAGCGTGAGCGCAATGCAACGGGTAGGATTGGTTTCTTCGGCCTCAGGGAAATCAATGACCATTTGTTCGTGGCTGTTGAGGATCACCGATTGTCCGGGCAAAAACTCAAAAGCCTGTTTTTGCCCCAGGTGCATCACCTTTTTTCCTTTCAACATGATGGCAATCACCGGATCGGGGAAGCGCAGGGCAAAATGCTCCGAACGCTGCACGGTCTCGAACAAATTGAGTTCGGCAGTATCAAAGGCAAACACCTTCCGGCTCTCCACCATCGTGTCCCGATGGTCGAACAAGTGCCGTAGCCTGTGCTCATGCTGTACCGAATAATCCATATTCCCATAGCCCGTTCGGGCTTCTTTTATTATTTCTACAAGCAAAGTTACCGCACTGGATTCCAAAACCCTAGTTCGTGTTTAAAAATGATACGATTGTTCACTCATTCGATATTCCAGGGAACCTGTGCCCGCCAATGCTGCAGATACCTTTGTCGCATTCGGAATTAAATTTTTTATTTCAAAAAAATAACATCACGAACTATGGCAGTTTTGGAAAAAGAAAAAACAAGTACACTGGTTGCCCGTCCGACGTTCAAAGCGCGGTACGATAATTTCATCGGCGGTAAATGGGTAGCTCCAGTGGATGGCGAGTATTTCGACAACATCTCGCCCATTGACGGCAAAGCATTCACCCAGGTGGCGCGTTCCAACCACAAAGACGTGGAACTCGCCCTCGACGCCGCCCACAAGGCCTTCCCGGCCTGGGCCCGTACCTCCGCCGCCGACCGCAGCAATATGCTCTTGAAAATCGCGGATGTAGTGGAAAAAAACCTCGACTACCTCGCTACCGTCGAGACCATCGACAATGGCAAAGCCATACGCGAAACCCGCGCCGCCGACGTCCCGCTCGTAGTCGACCACTTCCGGTACTATGCAGGCGTTATCCGCGCCGAAGAAAGCACGGTGGCCGAACTGGACGCCAACACGCTTTCGATGAACATCAAAGAACCCATCGGCGTGGTGGCCCAAATCATTCCCTGGAACTTCCCCTTGCTCATGGCCGCCTGGAAAATCGCCCCAGCCCTGGCCGCAGGATGTTGCACCATCGTCAAACCCGCCGAGCAGACCCCAACGAGTATCCTCATCCTCATGGAACTCATTCAGGACATCCTCCCGGCGGGCGTGCTCAATGTGGTGAATGGTTTTGGTATCGAAGCAGGCAAACCTTTGGCTCAATCCAAACGCATCGCCAAGGTCGCGTTCACCGGCGAAACCACCACCGGACGCCTCATCATGCAATATGCTTCGGAAAACCTGAACCCGGTGACGATGGAGCTTGGCGGTAAATCGCCCAATATTTTTATGCCGTCCATCGCGGATGCCGACGATGCGTTTTTTGACAAATGTGTGGAAGGCGCGGTCTTGTTCGCATTCAATCAGGGCGAAGTATGCACCTGCCCGTCCCGGATTGTGGTACATGAAAGTGTGTACGAGCGTTTTATGGAACGCGTCATCGCCCGCACCCAGGCCATCAAAATTGGCCACCCACTCGACCCCTCGACCATGATGGGGGCACAGGCTTCCAACGATCAATACGAAAAGATACTGAGTTACATGGAAATCGGTCGGCAGGAAGGTGCCGAGGTGCTTTGCGGTGGGGAGGCTTTCTCCATGAACAGTGGCCTCGAACACGGATATTACATCAAGCCAACCATTTTCAAGGGTCACAACAAAATGCGCGTTTTCCAGGAGGAGATTTTTGGTCCGGTAACTTCGGTGACTACGTTTAAAACAACTGAAGAGGCTCTGGAAATCGCCAACGATACGATGTACGGCCTCGGTGCCGGTCTTTGGACCCGCGATGCGCACGAGCTTTACACCATCCCACGCGCCATACAGGCCGGACGGGTTTGGGTCAACTGCTACCACGCCTATCCGGCGCATGCGCCGTTTGGTGGGTATAAAAAATCTGGTTTTGGTCGTGAAACGCACCTGATGATGCTGAATCACTATCGCCAAAACAAAAACATGCTCATCTCGTACGACAAGAACAAGCTGGGCTTCTTTTAGGGAAAATTTTGCTTCGAATCGACACCGGGCGGCTGTTGGGTCGCTCGGTGTTTTCACTTTACGTAATGAACATGGAAAACATCTCAAGGGTAGCGGTCACCGAAGCCGCAGCGGAGGTCATCGATCAGTTGCGCAAACGACATGGGCCGCTGATGTTCCACCAAAGTGGCGGTTGCTGCGATGGTTCGGCGCCGATGTGTTTCCCGGATGGTGAATTTATCGTCGGCGAATCGGATGTGTTGTTGGGGCGCATCCACGATTGTGCGTTTTACATGAGTGCCGACCAGTATGAGTATTGGAAACATACCCACCTGACCATCGATGTGGTACCGGGGCGTGGGGCGAGTTTTTCGCTGGAGATTCCGCTTGGGCTCCGGTTTTTGGTTCGGAGCCGATTGTTGACGGATGAGGAATTCGCGGCGCTATTCCCCCGTTTGTGAGGAAACCCCTCAGAGCTTCAAAATCTCGATTCCGTTTTTCAGTAGCCGCACCTTCCCGGCCTCGGAGAGTTTTTTCATCAAGCGGGAAATGACCTCCCTGGACGAGTTCAGCTCCTGTGCGATTTGGGTATTGGTGATTTCCAATACATTGGTATTCAGCGCCTTGCGATGCCTTTGGAGGTAAAACTCCAGTCGCTCGTCCATATTTTGGAACGCGATATGGTCTATCGTTTCCAGCAATTCCTCATACCGGCGACGGTAAGTGCCGACCACAAAATGATACCAGGTGCGGTATTGTCGCATCCAATTTTCGGTATGTTCGAGCGGTACCACGAGCAAAACGGAGTCGGTAACAGCTTTGGCCGTCACCGAACTGGCCCGAAACGTACGGTCGCAAATCATCGAAAGTGCGCATCCGTCCCCTGGATGCAGGTGATACATGAAAAACTCAGTCCCTTCATCGTTTTCGCGAAAGAGTTTGACCAAACCTTCCAGCACAATCATGGTGCTGCGGATGTTTTGACCGCTTTGCAACAAGGTTTGTCCGGCCTTTGCTTCAATTATACGGCCGTGTTCTTTCAACTCGCGCTGAAGGCCTTCTTCCAGGTCCGGGAATAAATGTCGGTATTGCTCCATGTCATTTTTGACCGCCAAAGTACATCCTTTTAGTGTCTGGTTGAGCCGGGAAGCTCCGTAAAGCAGACGTATGAACGTTTAAAGGTGCAAGTTGTAAGCTGCAAGATTATTGTGCTTGATAATTGACCGTTAATAATTCATATAATTTATGGGTAAAAAGCCCCAATTATCTATAGGGAAATACCATGAAATATTTCACAAAGGTGTTAAAAACACAATTTTGTTAAAATTCTTTATATCACTTCCCGTTCAATCTTTTAACAAGCCCACCGGGACTCAGCTCCAATTGTCTCACCCTTAAAATTTATTGACACATGAAACTGTACATCAAAAATATGGTCAGCATCTGTTGTAAACGGGTCGTAAAATCTGAATTGAAAAAGCTCGGTTTGTATTATATCACGGTACAACTGGGCGAAGTGGAAATACAGAAAGAAATGACCGATACACAACGTGAACAATTAGGATTAGCCTTGCAACGATTTGGATTGGAACTTATGGAAGACAAGAAGAGCATAATTGTAGAGCGGATAAAAAATGCGGTTGTTGAAACGGTAAGTACACCAGAGGTAACGCGCAAGGTTAGTTTTTCAACCCATATCGCCCGAAAACTGCAATATCACTATACTTATCTATCCAATCTTTTTTCGGAAGTTATGGGCACAACCATTGAGCAATACCTTATTGCCCATAAGATCGAACGTGCCAAGGAAATGATTTCCTATGATGAACACAACCTGACGGAAATATCCTTTATGTTGAATTACAGCAGCGTTGCGCACTTGTCAAATCAATTCAAAAAAGTAACCGGAATGGCGCCTTCCCATTTCAAAAAACTTAAAACCAAACACCGCCAAGGCCTGGATGAGATGTAAAAATCTGTACAGGATGTAACTTTTTTCTAAAATTATATAACACATCCTTGCTCCCAGACCTTGACCTTTGTTTTTATCAGTTCACCATTAAAAAACAGCATTATGACGACATCAAAAATAGTATTGGGCGTGTTGGCCGGAATGGCCGCAGGTGCCACGTTGGGAATCCTTTTTGCACCGGACAAAGGTTCAGCTACGCGAAAGAAAATTGCTCAAAAGCGCGATGCGTATGTGGATGAACTGGGTGAGAAAGTCAACGAGTTTATCGACAGCGTGGGCAGAAAATTTGACACCGTGAAAAAGCAGGCAGCCCGAATGGGT
>JALHPW010000277.1 GCA_022842255.1 Saprospiraceae bacterium
CGATTTTGTGAAACTCACCGGGTGACTCGGAGGCACCCGGTGAGTTTCACAAAATCGAGAAGCGGAGGGGGGCAGTGCGTATCGAGGGTTAAAAATCCGTGTCTCATCCGTGTCATCCGTGGCCCTATTGCGCGGTGGGGCCACGGATGACACGGATGAGACACGGATTTTTATGCTGAGTCGGTATATTTGTTTCCGCTATGAAACAACTCTTGATGCTACTGCTTGCCCCGCTTTCCCTTTTTGGGCAAAACTTCCTGGCCGCCGACAAACTCGCGCTGAATGCCCCACCGAGCAAAAGCACCACAATTCCTACACTCGCCCACTACCTCTGCGACGAGCAGCCCGATGAGGCACATAAAATCCGGGCAATCTACGCCTGGATTACCCTGAACGTTTCTTACGTAGACAGTACCGACGAGCGTGACCTCTGGGCCACGCCTGCACACCTGGAGCGTCAACGGCCAGAGCGGGTGCTTCAAAACCGGACCGCCGTTTGTCAAGGTTATGCCAACCTGTTCTGCGCCTTGGCAACCTCGGCGGGCATCCCATGTGAGGTGGTAACCGGTTTGGTCAAAAACTTGGATGGCGAGGTCGAACAAATCGGGCACGCCTGGGCAGCCGCACAAATCAACGGGGACTGGCAACTTTTTGACCCGACCTGGGGCGTTCCACCGCCCGGGATGTCGCGATTTAAGGTGCAGGATGAGTATTTTATGGCCGAACCCAAGTGGTTTTTGCTCCGACATTTGCCGGATGACCCCGTTTGGCAATTGTTGGAAAACCCGGTGACCGAGCAAGAATTTCGGAACTGGTCGGATGGGGAAACAATGGCGTTTTTGGAACAAGCCCCCACCGATGTGTTTAAATTTCAGGACACTTTAAACACCTGGTTGTCTGTAAATGCCGCCAGTAGGATGTTTGCCTCCGAGAGCCGGGTGCTCCGTTTCAATGGCAGCAACGAACGTGTGGTGTTCGGGTTGGGGCAAACGTATTGGGGTATGTTTTTCGACCTTCGGAACACCCTGGACTCCCTAACCGATGAGGCAATTTTAACGGATACACTGGAAATCGACACCCTATGGTTTGAGGAAAAAATCAACTTAATGCGTCGGTATCACGATCGCGCCCGGGATTTGTTTGCCCGTTTGGAAACGCCGGAACGTATTGAAAAGGCAGAAAAGTTTTACACCCCGGAAGATGTCAGGGCCTTGCTCGAAAAAATCCAAGGGGATATGCGTACGGCCGTTTTTGAATACCTGCTTCAAAGTTATGTCGAGGAAGTGCTAAGCGCCGAGCAACTCGCACAACTTCAATATCAAAGAGCTTTGGCACACCGTACTTATGCGGCAGCAGAAGCTAAGATGGACTGTTCAAAATTGGACGGCACTTGTTTTGAGATCAACCACAACCGAAGCCTGGTAGCCATCCAGTTTGCCCAACGGCAAGTCCGTTATGCACAGGAATTGGCCAGCGGTCGAACGGCAAGCAAAGACCTTTCCACCATCCAGCGGCAATTGAAGGAGGCTCGCGCTTTGTATATGGAGGCATTGGAGGATTGTGCGGAAATGCGCCGTCGGCCACCCCAGTTTGTGTTTGTGGACGAACGCATCATAACCGCTCGACAGGGGCTCATAACCTTGCGCATTTGTGAAATCCGTGCTGAAGGCACCGCATTGTCGCCAGAAGCGGAAGCGTTGTTGGCTCCCAATAAATTTACAGCGAAAAAGGCAGAAAGACTAATCGGAAAGCTGTCCCGTATTGCACAATCCATCGAAGGTATCAAGGATTCCATAGAGGTTTTGGGCTTCGAATTAGGGACCGAATTCACACAAATCGCCTTGTTCAACCTGCACCTCGAAAGTTTCGCACTGCATTTCAATCTTGCAAACCTGCGTTTTAGATTCGCCCTGCATGATTACGAATCCGCAGTAGCCCAGAATGACTTTCCAAACCAAAAAAATGCCATCCGGGCCGTAGCGAACCAAGCACTACAGACCGCAAGACAGTCCAACGCTGCCCTGGATTATTTAGAGGATTCTGGGCGATTATCAGCCTCCTCTATTCAACAAAAGCAATTGAAAATCAATAAATTATCAAAGGCAATTAAGGACTTTTTGGATGGGGTTTGAGTGCCCTTCAAACAACCCAAACCAAAATCAATCCCGAATAAACTCCAATTCCTGATACCGGTCCAATCGAGCAATAGAAGAGGGCTCCCCCGGCTCCTTGTCATCTTGACGGTACTTGACCACATAATCAACCCCTGCCAGAATCTCGCTACTGATACCACCAAACGTTGGCGGAAAAGGTTCGCCGCTTTTGTTGGCGGAGGTGCTGACGATTGGATTGCCAAACGCTTCTATCAATTCCTGACAAAATTCATCGGTGGCAACCCGAATCGCCACCGAGCCATCGGGGGCTTTGATCCATGCAGGCAACCCAACAGATTCGGTGTAAATCATCGTAATGGGTCTTGTATGGTGTGCCAGCAGCGTTTCGAGTCGGGGCGGCATCTTGGGTACAAAACGTTTGAGCATTTCGACATTCGATACGAGCAAGACGTAGCCTTTATCCGGCACACGTCCTTTGAGGGCGCTGATACGGTCTACGGCCGCCTCGTGCAGGGCGTCGCAACCGATTCCCCAAATCGTATCAGTGGGGTAACAAATGATGTTGCCTTTTTTTAGCAAGGAAGCAATCTCAGAAATGTCGTCACGTAGCAGGAACATGGGATACAAATTGATTTTGAAATGAATGTAGGCTGTACTTTTGGCGATGGCAAAGGTAGCGGGCTATAGGCCGCATCTTGTACCCTGAGGAGGACACTTTTTGAAAAAGTGTTGCTTAATTATCCAACCACTAAACATGAAACGAAGCAACCATTTTTCAATCGGTGTAATTTTTGTACTTTTTCTCTTCCCGACGCTGGTCGAGGCCAAACACATCATTGGCGGCGATATCACATACGTTTGTTTGGGGGAGGTAAGCCCCGGGATAAAACGTTGGCGTTTTACCATGCATATTTACCGGGACTGCCTGGGAGGCGGGCCTGATTTTGACCAACCTGCCCCGATCGGTATCTATCAAGGTGCCATCTCGGATAACAATTTATACACCAGTCTGTTCGTCAATTACGATTTCGTTGCAACCCTAGAGCCGGATACCCCACAATGTGTGACACAACTCCCAAATGTTTGTGTCGAGGAAGCCATCTACACCTTTGAAGAAGACCTGCCCGTACTGAGCAACCAGAGTTATTTCATCGTGCACCAACGCTGTTGCAGAAACGAGACCATTACCAATATTATTGGCCCTGGCGAGGTGGGCGCTACCTATGCGATAGAACTGACTGCCGCCGCCCAGGCCGTTTCCAATAACAGCCCCGTTTATACCAACTTCCCACCCATCATCATTTGCAACAACCTGCCTCTCAATTTCAACCATATCGCCAGCGATGCAGAAGGTGATATTCTGGTCTACAGCTTTTGTGAGGCCCTGGCAGGAGGTGGAGACCCCTTCAGCTCCAGCGATCCATTTGGTTGTGACGGCGTGATTCCAACCCCACCTTGCGGCCCCCCTTTTGATTTGGTGCCGTATGCCGTGCCGGACTACAATTTCAACAATCCGGTTGGCGGCGACCCGCAAGTAAGCATCCATCCCGTAACCGGGGAAATTACCGGTACGCCTGAACTGATTGGGCAGTTTGTGGTGGCCGTTTGTGTACAGGAATACCGCAACGGTCAATTGTTGTCCAAAGTTCGGCGTGAATTCCAGTTCAACGTAGCCGATTGTACGCCCAATATTGACGCCAAACTGAGCGCCGATTCCCTGACCATCCTGATGGAAGATTACACCATCAAATCTTGTGGCAACAAGACGATATTTTTTCAAAACAAAACCACCATTGCGGCCAATGTGAACGATGTGGAATGGCGTTTTGATATCAACGGGACCACTGTAAGCGACAACGTGAACAAGTGGTTTACCGCATTCACGTTTCCCGATACAGGGCTGTACCACGGCATGTTGTTGATCAATCAAAACAGCGGAGGTTGTAGCGATACGGCATTTATCCACGTGCAGATTTACCCAGAAGTACACGCGAGTTTCAGCTATGATTACGATACTTGTGATGCCGGGCCAGTCATTTTTACCGACCATTCGACGGGCGAAAGCGGCCTGAATCAGTGGAAATGGAATTTTGGGGTCCCAGGGGCTTCCTCCAACCTTCAAAACCCAAGTTTCCAGTATCCAGCACCGGGCAACCACCCCGTCACGCTCCGCGCAACCGACGTCCACCAATGTAAAGACGATACCACCCTCGTGATCCAATGGTACCCGGTGCCCCCGGTCATCATTCTTCAACCCAATAGCTTTCAGGGATGTGCCCCAACTGAAATTTTCTTTGACAACCTTTCTTCGCCCATTGACGAGAGTTACCAAATTGTCTGGTACTTCGGTGATGGCGACACCCTGCATAACGTAATCAGCCCAACCCATCTGTACGATGCGCCAGGCACTTACGACATCCGGGTTGAAATCACTTCCCCGCTGGGTTGTTATACGTACGATGATTTTTTCAACTACATCCAGGTAGATGCTCCACCTGTGGCCAACTTTGCCTGTGACCCGGATTCTGCCTTGTCTAACTTCAACAATATCGTGCAATTTACGGACCTTTCTACCGGTGCAGCCCACTGGAATTGGCAAATCGGGCCAAAATTCAGCACACCTGAACAAAACCCCCTTTATACGTTTACGGATACCGGGTTGGTGAACATCAGGTTGATTGCGACGCATGAATATGGTTGCAAGGACACCATGAACAAAACCTTGGATATCCGTCCTGTGATTACCTGGCACATGCCCAATGCCTTTACCCCCAATGGAGATGGTGTGAACGATGATTTCTTTGGAAAGGGCTTTTTGAATGGTGTGACAAATTTTAAGATGACTATTTGGAACCGTTGGGGAGAAATGGTGTTTGAAACCACAAACCCAAACGATAAATGGAACGGTGAAAAGCGAAATTCTAGTGGCATGTCACCGGAAGGCGTGTATGTTTACAGCGTTACCTTTACGGGCCCTAGGGGTGAAGCACAGGAATACAAAGGTTTTGCAACCTTGGTTCGTTAATGGGAAAGGCCAGACAACTAAAATTACAATTCCTCCACCAGAGCAAATACACATGAACCGAAAACACATTTTCCCAATCGTAGCGTTTTTTGCGCTGTTCCTGTTGCCGGCCGCAACAGAAGCCCGACATATCATCGGTGGTGACATTACCTATACCTATCTCGGCGAGCCCTCGCCCGGCATGAAGCGATGGCGTTTTACCATGCACATCTACCGCGATTGTTATGGCAATGGGGCGAATTTTGATGTTCCTGCCGTGTTCGCGATTTATCAAGGTACAGAGGGTAGTAACTCGCTGCATTCTGTTTACAACGTCAGCAACTACGACTACACGAAATTGATTCCAGATACGCCCCAATGCGTAACCAATATCCCTCTGGTATGCGTAGAGGAAGCTGTTTATTCTTTTGAAGCGACCCTTCCTGTATTGACCAATGAGAGTTATTTCATTGAATATCAACGTTGTTGCCGAAACAACACGATTACCAATATCATCAACCCGGGAGACGTGGGCGCCACCTATTTTATAGAATTGACCCCCGACGCCATGGCGGCCAACAACAACAGCCCCACCTTTATCAATTTTCCTCCCATCATCATTTGCAACAACCTGCCCCTGGTTTTCAACCATTCGGCTACCGATTCGGATGGTGATTTTTTGGTGTACAGTTTTTGTCAAGCCCTGGCCGGTGGCGGCAACATCACCTCCCCGCCTGATGTAACCTCCTGCATTGGCGCTATCCCTACCCCACCCTGTCCTCCGCCGTTTGACAATGTGCCGTACGCTGTGCCAAACTATAATTTCAACAACCCGGTGGGAGGCGACCCGCAGGTGACCATCAATCCATCTACCGGGGTGATTACCGGCACCCCAGAGATTATTGGACAATTTGTGGTGGCTGTTTGTGTGCAGGAATACCGGAACGGACAGCTGTTATCCACCGTACAACGGGAATTCCAGTTCAACGTGGCCGATTGCACCCCAGATATTGATGCCAAGCTCAGTGCGGATTCTTTGACGGTCAATGTTGAACAATTTACCATCAAATCTTGCGGGGACAAAACCATTTTCTTCGAAAACAAAACAACCGAAGCCTCGAATGTGGAGGACGTGGAATGGCGCTTTGACATCAATGGCACCATCGTGAGCGATAACGTGAACAAGTGGTTTACCGCGTTTACCTTTCCCGATACGGGTTTTTACCAAGGCATGTTGCTCATCAACCAAAACAGCGGCGGTTGCAGCGACACGGCCTTTATCAATGTGCGGATTTACCCAGAAGTCAACGCGAGTTTCACCTATGATTATGACACCTGCGATGCTGGACCGGTCATTTTTACCGATCAGTCCTCAGGAGAAGGTGGTGTAAACCAATGGCGCTGGAATTTTGGGGTGCCAGGCGCCACCTCAAGCCAACAAAACCCCAGTCATCAATTTACAGCGCCTGGGAACTACCCCGTAAAACTCAAGGTAACCGACATGAACCTCTGTTCAGACGATACTACTGCGGTCATCCAATGGTACCCGGCGCCCCCATTGATCATTATCCAGCCTAGCAGTTTCCTGGGTTGTGCTCCAGCCGATATATTCTTTGATAACCTGTCTACACCCATCGACAACAGTTACAATATCGTC
>JALHPW010000278.1 GCA_022842255.1 Saprospiraceae bacterium
TCTACTCCAAAAGCAGGTATTATCCAATTTTTCGAGCGCAAAATATCAACCCCATCAACCCCATCAACCCCATAAACCTTATCAACCCCATAAACTCAAAGCCCAATAAAGCCTATCGATTTTCCAATTTGAGCAAACGAGCCTCAAGCGATTCAAACTTGGCGCGAAGCGCTTCGTTTTCTTTTTTCAAGAGCTCAAGTTCTGTTTGTTGCTCCTGAATTGCTTTGATGGCCAACACGCCAAAGCCACCGTAATTGATTGACAAATAGCCTTTTTCGCCTTTTTGATTGGTGCTTTGGGCAACAAGTTCAGGGAAAATGGCTTGAACGTCCTGTGCCAGAAACCCAATAGAATGTTTTGCGCCAGCAGCCTCCGCGGTATAGCGGTATGTAACGGGTTGGAGCTGCATCAATTTGCCCAACATGCCATTGGAAACGGCTTCAATATCCGTTTTCAAACGACGGTCGGAGGGGATGTAAAGTCCAGCTGCGGTAAACGTTCCCGCTGGGAAACCCCCACCTAGGGTGCTGTTGAAGAGGTTTAAACTTCCATCCGCAGGGCTGGCCGAAAATTCCCAGAAATTGCCATTGTTTAGGTTTTGCAACAAGATGCCGCCTTCCTTCTGCGCTACCCGCAGACGAGCGTCGGTGCCATTTATCTCGCCAAGCCCAACGTTTCCGTTTGAGCCATTGGCAATCAATGCTTCCAGGTTGTTGGGAGTGAGCGCTACATTAAATTCGCCGTTGGTACCCAAGGCAACCGTTTTGTTGATTAAGTTGGCATAGCCAGCCCCAACTCCAGGACCGCCCGTCGCGAGAAATGTAATGCTAGGTGTTGCACCCTGTAAGCGTACGGACTCTCCGTTGCCTGTTATGTGAAGGCGTGCAGCAGGTATGGCCGCTCCAATACCCACATTGCCCGTTCCAGTTATCAAAGCAGGACCTGTGGTAGAGGTAAAGTACCCACCTGCCCCAGCCGCCGATTCACCAAACACACCGGCTTTGGTACCTCCAGTTTGAACAAAGTGTCCGGCATCCAAAGCTGCATCGCCGTTTTTGACCTCCAAGCGGCCTGCGGTGCTGACATTGGTGCCAATCAGTACATTGCCCACGTTGGTGTTGAAAATATGGTTGCCGACATTGCCCCAATCATCCCCGCCCATACCAAGCAGGGGCGCAAGGTCTACGTTATTACCGTTGGAGATTTCCAACACCGAACCCGTGAGCGAAAGCTCCTGCAATTCGTTGGTATTGCTCAAATCTCCGGTATTGGTCACCACATTGCCTGCAAGGCTGATGCCTGCCCCAGCAGTGTAGGTCGGTCCCACCGGAATGTTGACGGAATTGCCTCCCGTGATGCTCAGCACATTTCCCGCAATCCCAAGGGTTTGTATTTCATTGGTATTGCTCAAATCGCCTGTGTTCACAATCGTAAAGTTGGGAGCTGAGCCCGTGATATCGATGCCCGCACCTTCCGCATAGTTGTTGCCACCGGAAGGAAGCACGACCGTTCCGCCGCCATTGGAGAGGGTCAGGTTGTTGCCTGCCAGCGTAAGGGTTTGCAATTCGTTGGTCGGGCTGTTGTCGCTGTCGCCCGTATTGTTGATAATAAAGTTTGGGGAGGTACCCGTGACGCTGATACCTGTGCCAGCAATGTAGGTATCGCCTGTGCCACTGCTGTTGTCAGCTCCTGGTTGCCATGCTGTCCCATTCCATTTAAGGACTTCGCCGGTGTTTGCCCCTTGTTGAGCTAGGTTGATAGGCGTAGCCAAGGTGCCGTTGCCTGCAAGGGCATTGCCAACTTGCACGGTTTGGGCGCCCCAATCGTCGCCAGCAGGTGCTGGTAGCGTAGCGGGCACCCAGGCGGCGCCACTCCACTGAAGCACCTGGCCAGCAGTAGCACTTTGTTGTGCAAGATTGAGTGGGGTGGCGGCGGTTCCATTGCCGGTAAGCGCTGCACCTACCTGAATGGTTCCGGGCACCCAGGCGGTCCCGTTCCAGCGGAGCACTTGGCCATTGGTTGCACCTTGTTGGGCAATACCAAGTTGGTTCCCTACCGTACCATTTCCGGATAGTGTGGCATTGGTAGATACGGTTTGGGTGCCCCAGTTATCGCCTCCACCGTTGGCGGGGGTAGCTGGTGCCCAAAGGGTGCCATTGTAGGTAAGTACCTGGCCCATGGCGGCACCCATGTTGTTGAGTTTCACCGCAGTAACCGATCCATTGATGAGGTTGTTGGTGCCTATGGAGTTGGCGGCCATGTCCCCATTGGTCACAATCCCTGCTTTGAGTTGGAGATTGTTGTACAAACCGGTTACGTCGCCATCCAGGATGGTGGTATTCGTAACGTCATCCAGGCTGTTGACATCCCCCGTATTGATGATGACAAAGTTGCTACCCGATTGACTTACGTCGATACCAAGGCCACCTGCGATGTCGATATTACCTGTATTGTCTGCTGCGGGTGCCCAGGTAGTGCCATTCCATTTAAGTACCTGGCCATTGGCGGCGTTCATATCATCGATTTTTGCACCGGTAATGGCTTGGTTGGCAATATCGGCTGTAACGATAGTCCCATCCAGGATTTTCGCGGAAGTCACTGCATCGTTTGCGATTTTGGCCGTGCTGACTGCGCTATCTGCAATTTTAACCGTTGTAACGGCATTTGCCGCGAGATCGGCCGAAGCAACGGAACCGTCTGCGATTTCAGAACTGCCTACTGCATTGTCGGCGATTTCTGCGCTGGTGACCACATTGGCCTTGATTTGCAGGTTATTGAAGGGGCCGCTCACATCGCCATTGGCCTGAGTGGTGGTGGTAACATCATCAGCGGCGTTGGTGTCGCCCGTATTGGTAATCGTAAAATTGGGAGCATTGCCCGTGATGCTGATCCCGGTACCGTTAGAAAGATTGACGTTGCCCGAGTCATCGGCTGAGGGCGCCCATGCGGAGCCGTTCCATTTGAGGACCTGGCCATTTGCGGCACCCATGTTGGCGAGTTTGGGAGCGGTGACCGCGCCGTTGTTCAACTCATTGGAAGTCACTACATTAGCCTTCAGTTGAAGGTTGTTGTAAAGTCCGCTTACATCCCCGTCGTGGTTTGTTGTGAGGTTTACATCATCTGCGGCATTGGTATCGCCGGTGTTGTTGATGGTAAAATTATTGAAGCCGTTGGTTACTACATCAATGCCGGCTCCATCATTCATGCCCACTGCGCCGGGCTGAACAATTACTTTCTCAATATGGGTGATTCGGCCCTGTGCATCCACCGTGATTACCGGAATTTCCGTAACACTGCCATGGGTGCCTGGTTGTACACCGGTATTGGTCAGGCTAAGGGTTCCAGTGCTGGTAATGGGTCCGCCTTGCAAACCTACCCCTGAATTGATTTGGGTCACGGTTCCGCCACCGGTGCCAGTGCCTTGTAGGTCGTCGGAAGGCACCCAAGCTGTCCCGTTCCATTTCAGCACCTGTCCGGATTGGGCATTTTGCTGTGCGAGGCCGATGGGGTTGTTGGCCAGGCCATTACCGGTAATGCCGTTATTGGTAAATGCTGTTTGTGCTCCCCAGTTGTCGTTGCCACCGCCACCGCCGCCATTCTGGGCGTAAAGGGCATAAGGGACGCTGAGCAGTTCAGAATTGCCGATTTCATCGAATACGTTGGGGGAGGTTTCCAACAAAACGGTCAGGAATTTTGACCCGCTCGACCAGTTTATCCCCGCAAAGGTGTTGACCTGAGCTTGCCCACGGCCAATGACGAGGTTGACCAAGCCAAATTCGTTGGTGGAGCCCACGTGTTTTTCTTGGTAGTCCACCGTGCCATTGGGGCTGCCGTTCCGCAGGGAGAAAAGCAGGGTCACGGTTTGATTGGTGACGGGGTCGCCTGTTTGGTTGTTCCGTACAATGCATTGATAATTAATGCCTTGTGGGACGCCTTGTGCAGAAGCGGAAATTGCCAGTGCGACAAAAAGCAACAGGGAAAGGAGAAAACGCTGTTTCATAATTATTGTAAATCGTTGTTGGAATGTGTGTAGGGGGGATTAAGGGGGGCGCTAAAATGACAATCTTACCACCCGCAGGGTAGTCGAGGCTTGGGTAACAGGGTCCTGTAATAGCAGGAAATACACACCAGCAGGCCAAGCACTTGCGTCAATAAAGGAACCCTCGGGAGCATCCAGGGTCTGGTTTTCAAACATCGGACGGCCCAGCATATCGTAGGCAGAAGCCAAAAGGGAGCGCTTTTTTTCGGGCGAATAGCGTAATGTCAGCCAACCTGAGGTCGGATTGGGAAACAAGCTCATGCCCCAGTCGGCCAGGTTGGAAGTGCCCACAAATTCTTTGCCGCAGGGGTCGGGCTGGTGAAAGCCTTGGGTGGCCGCATAGCCAGCCCCATGGAGGGTTTGAACAAAGGGTTCGCCGATGGTCCAGGCTAAGTATCGGTTGGACTGGATGCCTTGTCCGCCGCCGGAGGCTACCACATCCATACAAACATCAAATTGTTGGGCAGCAGCGGAAAAACTGAGGGTGAGAACAAATAGAAAAGGTAGTGCTAATCGGTTCATGGACAAAAATTTAGATGATTAAAAGTGGCACAAAACTGAATGCTGGAATGCAGGCTACCACAAAGAAACATACTCCGCAAAAATCTAGCCAGAAATCATGTGCATTGTGTCGGGTTTTTGTCATTGTAATCAGGGTGCCCTACTTTTGAGGCTTTTTAACGAAGCTATACCATGATAGTCACTTTTAGAGGGTTTTCGCTAGCCCTGTTGTTCCTTTTTGGCATGAATGGCCTGTCAGCCCAATCCTCGCAAGCGGAAAAAGTGCTGACAAACGAATCGATGCGTTTTGCGGCGATGACCCGTGCGGATACCACCGCTTTGAAGCTGCTGCTGGCCGACGATTTGGTGTACGTTCATTCCAATGCGATGGTGGAAAACAAATCTGAACACCTGGCTGCCATCGCGTCCCGAAAACTGGTGTACGAAAAGATGGAGCGCGAATCGGCCTCGGTGCGTTTTTACGGCAAAACTGCCTTGGTGAATGGAACGGTAAAAGTGCGTGGAATATTGAAAGGCAACACCTTTGAACTTTCGTTGTTATACTTGGCCGTTTATCGCAAAACACATGGGCGCTGGCTTTTAGTGAACTGGCAAAGCACCAGAATTCCCTAAACCCTGAACGCTAAACCCTAAACTTTCAAAACCCAACCTTAAACCCACCAAACCCTGCTACTTTTGCGCCGCAAAAACTACCGTCCGTTATGCAATATCTAGGCGAACACCTACTTCCGGGCCAATTGGGCCACCTTTTAGCAGTGCTGTCCTTTGTAGCAGCTTTGCTGGCCTCTATTTCCTATTTTGTTGCCACCCAGCGCAGCAAATCCGCCCAATTTGATTCCTGGCGAAACCTGGGACGTTATGCCTATCTTTTGCACGGTCTGGCTACCTTCGGGGTGATAGGTACCCTTTTTTACATCCTGACGGGTAAAATGTATGAATATCAGTACGCCTGGGCGAATATTTCGGACGATTTGCCGGTGCAGTATGTTTTTTCAGCATTTTGGAAGGAACAACAAGGTAGTTTTTTGCTCTGGAGCTTTTGGAATATCATTTTGGGGGTGGTTTTGATGTTTCGAGCGGGCAAATGGGAGACTTCCGTTTTGGCTGTTATTGCCTTGGCGGAAGCTTTGATTGCCTCTATGTTGTTGGGATTGTACTTCGGGGAATTCCGTTTTGGGGCGAGTCCTTTCGATCTGTTGCGGGATGTGATGGATGCGCCGATTTTTAGCCAAGCGGATTATCTTTCCAAAGTCAAAGGCAATGGCCTCAACCCCTTGTTGCAGAACTATTGGATGACCATCCACCCACCTACCCTGTTTTTAGGGTTTTCCAGTACCATCGTTCCTTTTGCCTATGCCATCGCTGGGCTTTGGCTGCGTGAACACAAAGAATGGTTAAAACCAGCGCTCAATTGGTCGCTTTTCTCTGGCGCTATCCTGGGTACCGGGATTTTGATGGGAGGAGCTTGGGCGTACGAAGCACTCTCTTTTGCAGGCTACTGGGCCTGGGACCCCGTTGAAAACACCTCCTTGGTGCCTTGGTTAACCCTCGTAGCGGGCATCCATACCAACCTCATCGCCCGAAGCACCGGGTACTCCATCCGAAGTACCTATGGGTTTTATTTGCTCACATTCATCCTGATTTTGTATTCCACCTACCTCACTCGAAGTGGTATTTTGGGCGACACCTCTGTCCACTCTTTTACCGAAATGGGACTTGGTTTGCAGTTGATTATGTTGATTGGGGCGTTCTCCATTTTGGGTTTGGTGCTTTGGATTTGGCGGTACAATGAGGTGCCTGAAGTAAAAGGGGAGGAAAAAACCAGCAGCCGGGAGTTTTGGATGTTCATCGGCTCCTTGGTGTTGTTGTTTTCTGCCCTGCTGATGACGGGGGCTACTTCCCTTCCGGTTTGGAACAAAATTGTACAGTTTTTCAATCCGGATTATATCGGTGCGGCATTAAAAGATCCGATAGAGCACCATAATCGTTACCAACTTTGGATTGCGGTGTTTATCGGCTCACTTACAGGTTTATCCCAATGGTTGCGCTATTCGGATAAAAGTTTCTACAAAGAAGGCGTTCCGGAACTGACCCGTTCGGAAAAATCCAATGTCAAATATGTGGTTATCCTGGGAGCTGTTCTGGGGATAATCCTGGGCTTGAAAACGTATGCATCCAAGATGGACTGGGCCAGTTTGCGCACCTG
>JALHPW010000279.1:0-5211 GCA_022842255.1 Saprospiraceae bacterium
CCTATTTTTGGAACCAGCTGAATAATCGGGTTATGCTAAATTAAGCCATAATTCTGACACTCAGTCGACAAGGCAATTTCTACCTTTGCGACCATAATGCAACGGTATCTATCCATTCTATTGGTGGTTGGTATTTTTGGGCAGGCCTCTATCCGGACTGCCTGGACCTTGCATTACCAGTGGAACCGGGCCGCTTATCTTGCCAAGTGCGTCAATAAAGACAAACCCTATCTACATTGTAATGGGCAATGTGCCTTCATGAAGGAGGTTGCCGCTCGAGAACAAAAAAACACCCAGGAGCCCCGTTTACCAGAAGGCTTCCGCGAAATCAAAGACATTCAGTTGTTCTTCGAAACGCCTGTTTTCCTCCGTTTTACCACTTCCCAATTTAGTGTTGCCCTGGAATTGCCGCCGTATCAAGTTCAGATACCCGATGCGCCCGTGGCAGATATTTTCAAGCCGCCAGCTTGATTTTTCAGTGTTTTTCCTGAAAAGGCCATGGATATAGCTATCCATAGCCACTGCCATCTCTTTTTCTAATTTCTGGTTTTATGCGTACCCTGTTTCTCACAGTGGCGTTGTTGGCTTTTGGGCCAGCCGCGTCCGCGTGCGATGTTTGCGGGTGTTCTATTGGCGGCAACTATTTTGGCATCCTGCCACAGTTCCATCGCCATTTTGTCGGCATCCGATACTCGACGCAATCATTTCAATCTGCTAATAGCCGAAAAGCAGCCCAATTGGGCGATTTCCATTCGAACGAACAGTTCCAAACGCTGGATGTCCTGGGGCGTTTTTACCCGACCCGCAGGCTTCAGATGCTGGTTCTGGCACCTTATCACGATTTCAAGCGGGAGGAAAACGGCATTTCAAGCCATAGCCAGGGCTTGGGTGATGTCTCTGTCCTAGGCAATTATATCATTTTGGACACCGGCGATAGCCTACGGCGGAATTGGCAACACACCCTGACCTTAGGCGGTGGCATCAAGCTTCCCACCGGGCAGCATGCCCTGAAAAACAGCGAGGGTGAATTGTTGCTCGCAAATATGCAACCAGGTACGGGCAGTACCGATTTCATGCTCTCTGCCGCGTACACCCTTCGCCGTGGGGCCTGGGGCTTGGCCACCGATGTGCTGGGACGTTTGAACACGTCCAATCATCACGATTATCATTTCGGCAACCGCGTGAGTGGCTCTGCCAAGGTTTTCTACTGGAAAAGCCTGCGGCGTGTTTCGTTCCTGCCCAATGTTGGAGTGTTTACAGACCACTCCGACCTGAATCGGGACGGCAATTCGTATGTCCGCGAAACCGGCGGGCACATCACCCTCGCAACCATGGGGCTGGATGTCTATGCGGGCAACTTTTCTGCTGGCTTTACTTTTCAACAACCCGTTTTCCAAAATCTTGGAGCAGGGGCAATTCAAGCAAACACCCGGTGGATGACCACCTTCAACTACATTTTCTAAAGTTCATTTCAATCACTCTCAAATTGTTTATCATGCAACTCAAATCTTTTCTTTTCGCAGCTTTTTGCCTCTTAACCGTGGCAGCCTGTCATGACCATGACCACGAGAATGACAGCGACGCCCCAGTCGTGACCATCACCAGCCCAGCAGAAAACGCTTCGGTTTCCGGTGAGGTCCACGTGGAATGTACCGTAACAGACGCCAGTCTTCACGAGATGGAAGTCAAAGTAACCAAAGACTCAGACGGCACCGAACTGTTCAAGCAAAACCCGACCGTACACGACGCAACGGAGTACGATTTTCACGAACATTTCACGCCAAGCGTAGCTGCTGAAACAGCCGTAACTTTGACGGTCACGGTTTCGGACCACAGCGATCACACCACAGTAAAAACCTTGAAATTCACGGTAAAATCGTAATTTTTCATTTTTTTGAAGACGCTGTACTGAAGGGTTGATAGGGTGGATGAAGTTGATGAGGGTTTATTTTTGCACTCAAAAGGTGGAGAACCCTTGCATTTTTGAGTGCGTCATCAACCACTATAAACCTTATCAACCCTATCAAGCTTCCGGGGCCCGTTCAGTATCCACTTTCAATTGAACACAACCATGCCAATCAAATCATTCTCTCTCGCAGTTTTAGCCATTTGTATGCTGGCTTCTTGTCAATCCAAAACCTCCAAAACAGCTCCAATCACCACAGCCAGTGCTGAAACCTTGCCCTGGGCAACCGACCTGGACCTGGTTTGCGAGATGAAGGTTGACAAAACAGTGGAGGATACCGTACACTACAACGGTAAAATCTATGGTTTTTGCAACCCTGGCTGCAAAGAGACTTTTCAAGAAAACCCAACGAAATACGGAGCCAAATAGGCCAATCATACGCTTTTTCATTTGCGGGCTGAAACTCGCGCTACCATTCGTGTTATGAAAAAAATGGGGATTTCCACGCTTTTTTGCCTTGGAGCAATCTGTTTGTTTGCCCAAGGCGTTGACCCCCTCGACGATATTGCCGAGCATGAAAAAGCCGCCTGGATACGGGCGCATCAAGCCGTCAAAAATCGCGACCTCCAAAACAGCGCCAACAACCGAAGTGATATTCGCTACTGCCGACTGCATTGGACCGTTAACCCGGCGGTCAAGTACATTCAGGGCGAGGTTATGACGGTCTTTGAGCCCTTGGAAACGGTCAACAGCCTGGAATTCGATTTTTCAGAAGCATTGGCCATGGATAGCATTGAGTTCCATGGGCAGCAACTCCCATTTGCAAGGACTGGCAATATCCTCACGGTACAATTCCCCGGTTCGCTGCCTGCATTGTTGCCCGATTCCCTGACGTTTTTTTATCAGGGAGCGCCCACTTCGACGGGTTTTGGCTCTTTTGAGGTGAACAGCCATGAAGGCACCCCTGTGCTCTGGACGCTCTCCGAGCCCTATGGCGCCATGGAATGGTGGCCTTGCAAACAGGCCCTGAACGACAAAATTGACTCCATAGACGTTTTCATCACCAACCCTGCCGGATTTAGGGCGGCCTGCAATGGGCTATTGCAATCAGAAAATTCCACAAACGGCTGGATTACAGCCCATTGGAAGCACCGTTTTTCGATACCCGCCTACCTCATCGCGATTGCGGTAAGCAACTATGAGGTCTTCACGGTACCGGCGGCACTGGGGACAGATACCACCCCCATCATCAATTATGTGTACCCGGAAAGTCTGGAAGCGGCACAAACCGGAGTGGCTGAAAATGTGGAGGTGCTCCAGTTGTTCAGTCAGCTTTTTGGGAAATACCCCTTCCACACTGAAAAATATGGCCACGCGCAGTTTGGCTGGGGCGGCGGCATGGAACACCAAACCATGTCGTTCGTGGGCAATTTTGGCTTCGACCTCTTGGCCCACGAACTGGCCCACCAATGGTTTGGCGACAAAATAACTTGTGGCTCCTGGGAAGACATTTGGCTCAATGAAGGGTTTGCTACCTATCTCACCGGACTTTGTTACAATTTCCTCCGACCACAGTATTGGGATATTTACAAGGCAGACCGCATCAACAAAGCTACGCTTGAAACCAGCGGTTCGGTTTGGGTGGACGATACCAGCAGTGTTTCGCGCATTTTCAGCAGCCGGCTTTCTTATGTCAAAGGCGCGATGTTGCTGCACATGTTACGCTGGAAATTAGGGGACGATGTGTTTTTTGATGCCGTCCGCAATTATGTCAACGACCCCAATTTGGCATTTGGGTATGCACGCACTTCCGACCTAAAATACCACCTTGAAACGACTTCCGGAATGAATCTGGACGAGTTTTTTGCCGATTGGTTTTATGGGCAGGGGTATCCGTCCTACGATATAAAATGGTCTAAAAACCAGGGAAATGAAGTAAAAATCACCCTGAGTCAAACGACTTCACACCCCTCAGTAGCATTTTACGAAATGCCTGTGCCCCTCAGATTAACCGACGGGGTGCACGATACCACACTTGTGATTGACCATGTAGCCAGTGGCCAGGAGTTTATCATTACCCTGGATTTTGCCCCTACCGAACTGTTTTTTGACCCGGATTTATGGCTGGTCAGCCGCAACAACATCGTGCAGGAGGTTTTATCTACGGGTGAGCCCTTGCCAGAACTGAGCATAGAGATATTGCCCAACCCAGCAGTAACCGATTTTTCAATCCGCCTCAAAGCCAGCGACAACGACCAAGCCCGGCTCACCTTTTGGTCGGCGGATGGGAAACTGGTGAAACAACAAACCGTGGACATTCTCCCCGGCTTCAATACCATTCCCGTGGCAGCTGCGCATTTGCCGGCGGGCCGTTATTTGTTGCGACTGGAAACCAAACACTGGAGGGCAGAGCGGCCTGTGGTTTTGAATTGATAAAATTAAACAGCAAAACAGGAAAACCGGAGAACCGTAAAATTTAAAACCAAGATAATTGATTTCAAACAAGGCAAAAACCAAGCCCTTTCTGAAATCAAATCGCTCACAATTTTAAATTTTACGGTTCTCCGGTTTTCCTGTTTTGCTGTTTAATATAACTAGTTGAAAATCAACGCATCACCGCCACCGGCATCTTAGGATCATAGGTACCTTTAATGACTGGGCTTTGACGGTTTCCGGTATAGTCGCGCACCTTGTCGTTGATGAAATCAAAAAGCTCCTGGACGGTTACCACCTTGTCTTTGTTCGCATCGGCTTCGCCCTTGAGGCCACGGATGAGGAAGTGACTAAAAACGCCCTGGCGCAGACCTGCCGATTCGAGAGAAGTTTCCTCAGCCTTGCTCGACATGAGCAGCGCCGTTCCGCTCACGGATTTGGCCAGGCTGCTGTAAAACTGTACCAAGGCTGGCTCTGGCTCCACCGACCGCATGGCAATAAGGCTGCCGGAGTGGCACGCATCGGCTAGGCAGAGTTTGAACCGGGCTTTGCATTTGTTGAACGCTGCGGCCACCTCGTCGTGGGCAATCTTGTTGTTGAACCCGTCAAAATCAATCGGCAGGAAAGAGCCGTTCAGACCGTGTCCGGAGAAATAGAAAATAATCAAATCGTTCGGACCGGCCATGCCAAACAGTTCGTCCATGGTACCCAAAACATTGTCGCGCGTGGCTTCTTCGTCAATCAAGACGCGCACCTGTTCATCGGGCAGTGCACCGCCTTCAAGGCTTTTGAGGAAGGCGTAAAAACGGTAAGCATCGTCGTCGGTATAGCGCAGCACAGGCATGTGGTCGTAAGAAGCCACGCCCACTACC
>JALHPW010000279.1:5221-6745 GCA_022842255.1 Saprospiraceae bacterium
CAGACCTTTGATTTGGGCATTTCCACGGGTGGAGCGGAAGGTTTTTCGGCTACAGGGGCAGACTGATAATCAGCGGGCTGTTCTTTGCCCAGATACTCTCCATTGCGCCAGTAGCCGTCTACCATCGTACCATCTCGAATGCTGAGCACGCCCTGACCAAAGAAGGCCCCGGCCTGCCATTCCCCTACGAAGCGGTCGCCGTTGGCATAATCGCAAATACCGTAGCCGTGGGGCATTCCGTTGGAGAAGGTGCCCACGTATTTGGCGGCGCCTTCCTTGTACACATAAGTGCCTTTACCGTCTTCACAATCGCCGGAAATGCAGCCGTATTGGCCACTTTGAACAAGGCTATGGCCCAGGAATTCGCCTTGTTTCCAATCACCTGTCTCTTCCGCACCCGATTCTTTTACGAAACGAGTGCCTTGTCCGTCGGGGTAATTTTCTTTAAAATTGCCGACGTATTTGTCGCCATTGGAAAAGTAGAACGTACCTGGCCCATCAAATTTTCCGTTCAAAAAACTCCCTTCAAACTTGCTGCCGTCGGGGTAAGCAAAAATGCCCTGTCCGCTTTGGCAATCGCCTGAAAGACAGCCTGATTGGATATTCGTGCCATCGTCGGCGCGTTCCTCTTTTTTCTTGGCGATGTACTCGGCCAGTACCGTACCGTTCTCATCTACAGGTTTGCCTTTGAGCCATAGCCCGGTGCGTGTAGTACCGTCGGCGTAGGTTTTGGTGCCTTTGCCTTCTGGGTAGCGGTTTTTCCACTCGCCGCTATACTTGCTTTTGTTGGTGTAGTAGCACACGCCCACACCGTGGATTTCACCGTCCTTGAAATCGCCGATGTATTTGGCGCCGGAAGGGAAAATGTAGGTGCCACGTCCGTTTTTGCAATCGCCTGACACACACTGGGCGGCACTATTCTGAAGCAAAAAGAGGCTGAAAATTGAAAAAAGAAGGATGCGTTGGAACATGGGCGAAATGTGGTCAATTTTTTGAATGTGGTCAATGGGTTGCCCTCCTTCGCGCTTGGCGCTATGGCGGGTAAAAATGTGGTCAATGGGATAAATGTGGCCAATGGGCTCCAAACTTCCCAAAGTATTGAACTTTCGGGAAGTTGTGGCAAGCGACGTATTAACTTTCGGATGGGGGATTTATTGTTTTTTAGATCGAAACAACAATTTAAGCAAAATTAACCGTTGCGCAAGTTGGTTTTTCAGTCGGGTAGAACTAACTTTGTTTATTCATTCACCAAAATCATTTTTATGAAAAACAATCGCAAAGCCCCCCCCCTATTTCGCCAAATTTTAATCTGTTCGCTATTTTGTAGCCTACTAATGCTTCCCAATGCCCTACTCGCCCAATTTTTTACGGAATATCAGTCCAGCCAAATCCAGTGGCCCTCTGGTGGGTACGCACGCTACCAAACGCTTCAAAATCCTGGGCATAGCAAGGAGGTAAAGATTGTTTCAACACTTGATGTTCGAAGTGCGCAATCTGATGGTTTTTTGGACTTCCAACTCCCTG
>JALHPW010000280.1 GCA_022842255.1 Saprospiraceae bacterium
TTCGCATCCAAACCCCAGCCTGGAACCCCCAAATCCCCAAATCAACACCTAAACACCTCCTCCGCTTTTACTCGCCTGAACCTTTGGTGGCGGCGAGATGCTTCGGCGGTTAAAAAATACAACACTTCATGGAACTTTCCGCTCGCTACACGCCCTCCGAAATTGAAGAACGCTGGTATGCCCACTGGGAAGGCCGGGGCTATTTCCGCTCTGTGCCCGACGACCGCGAGCCGTTCAGCATTGTCATCCCGCCGCCCAACGTGACGGGGATGCTCCACATGGGGCACATGCTCAACAATACCATTCAGGATATTTTGATCCGCAAAGCCCGGCTCGATGGCAAAAACGCCTGCTGGGTGCCTGGCACCGACCATGCCAGCATCGCCACGGAAGCCAAGGTGGTGCGCTGGCTGCGGGAAGAGAAAAAACTTCGCAAGGTGGACCTTACCCGTGAGGAGTTCATGGAGTACGCCTACCAATGGAAGGATAAATACGGAGGCATCATTCTCCACCAATTGCGCAAACTCGGCGCTTCCTGTGACTGGGAGCGCACGGCCTTTACCATGGATAAAGGCTATTACGCTGATGTGATCCGTGTGTTTATCGATTTGTACAAAAAGGATAAATTGTACCGCGGACTTCGCATGGTCAACTGGGACCCCGAGGCCAAAACCGTGCTGTCGAACGAGGAAGTAATTTACGGCGAAGAAAACGCACAACTCTTTCATATTCAATACAAAAGTGCTGACGGCGGTGCGGGGGTGACCATTGCCACCCAACGTCCGGAAACCATCTTCGCCGACGTGGCCATCGCGGTGAATCCCAAGGATCCGCGGTATGCTGCCCTTGTTGGGAAACAGGTACTGATTCCTTTGATTGACCGCGCTATCCCGGTCATTGCCGACGATTACGTAGACATCGAATTCGGAACCGGTGCGCTGAAAATCACGCCCGCGCACGACCCGAACGACTACGAGGTAGGGCAACGCCACGGCTTGGAAGTCATCGATACCATTGCCGATGATGGAAAAATCAACGATAAATGCGCTTTTGCGCCCATCGTTGGCCTCGACCGCTTTGAGGCCCGCAAGCGCATGAAAGGCTTTTTGGAAGAAAATGGCAGTCTGGTCAAAATCGAGGAATACAAAACCAATATTGGTCGCTCGGAACGCACCAATTCGGTGGTGGAGCCCAAACTCTCGCTCCAATGGTTTGTGAAAATGGCCGACCTCGGTGCACCTGCCTTGAAAGCGGTGATGGACGAGGAGGTGAAATTTTACCCGCCCAACTTCCAAAACCTGTACCGGAACTGGATGGAAAACCTGCGGGACTGGTGTATTTCCCGCCAACTTTGGTGGGGGCAACGCATCCCGGCATGGTACCTCAAAAGCGAAGGGCTGAGCCAGGAAACCCATGTGTTTGTGGCCGCCAGTGCCGAGGAGGCTTTGGCCAAAGCTCAGGCGGAAACAGGAAATAGTGCGTTGACTATGAAGGATTTGCGTCAAGATGAGGATGTGGTCTATACATGGGCTTCCTCCTGGTTGTGGCCCATTTCTGTTTTTTATTGGTTTAATAAACCCGACGGCGAGGTTTCCTTTTATTATCCCACCAATGTACTGGTGACGGGTTGGGACATTATCTTTTTCTGGGTGGCGCGTATGATCATGGCGGGTTATGAGTTTCGTGGGGAAAAGCCATTCCAAGCGGTGTATTTCACGGGGATGGTGCGCGACAAACAGCGCCGGAAAATGTCCAAATCCTTGGGCAACTCTCCCGATGCCCTTAAGTTGCTCGAAGATTATGGCGCCGATGGTGTTCGCTATGGTCTCATGTCGAGCGCGGCAGCAGGTGGTGATATCTTGTTCGACGACAAACTCTGCGAAAACGGTCGCAACTTCTGCAATAAACTCTGGAATGCCTTACGACTCATCAAAGGTTGGCAAACCACTGAAAAGGCTGAAAATGAGGATATTGTCAAAAAGAATGCCTTGGCGGTTCGGTGGCTCAACCATAAATTTGAGCAAATACTGGTCCAGGCCGAAGCCGATTTTGAGCAATTCCGCCTCAGCGAAGCCCTACTTGGTTTGTATACCTTTATTTGGGATGATTTTTGTGCCTGGTACCTGGAAATGATCAAACCGGGCTATGAGCAGCCCATCGACCAAGAGACGTACGAGGCTACCCTGGATATTTTTTCCAAAATCATGGTCGCTTTGCACCCCTTCATGCCCTTTGTGACAGAAGAAATCTGGCACCAGCTTCGGGAGCGCAAGGAGGGCGACGACGTTTGTGTTCAACAATATCCAAAGGCCGGGTCGTTTGACAACACCTTGATTTCCAAGGTAGAGGCTGCCAAAAGTATCATCACGGGTATCCGCGACATACGCAATCAGAACCAGGTCAAGCCCCGCGACCCGCTTGCCGTGACCGTTCAGGACAGTGAATCGGCCCGCACCCTTTTTGCTTTGGAAGGGTTCCGCGAAATGCTCATGAAAATGGCGGTGCTGGAATCTCTGGAACTGTCAGGCGAGGAGCCAACCAATGCCAAATCTTTCATTTCCGGCACTGATAAATTCTACGTTGCGCTCAACCAAACCATTGATATTGAGGCAGAACGCAAGAAACTGACCGACGAATTGGAATACCAGCGTGGGTTCATCCGCTCCATTGAAGGCAAACTTTCCAATGAGCGGTTCGTCAGCAGCGCACCAGCCGCTGTGGTAGAAAACGAGCGCAAAAAACTCGCCGACGGCATGGCTCGGGTGCAGATTTTGGAGGAGAGTCTTGGTAAACTATGATGTATGATGTATGATGTATGATGTATGATGTATGATGTATGACTTGGTTTCATACATCATACATCATACATCATACATCATTCGTACCTTCGTTGCGATGCACCGTTATCTTCTACTTTTTGTTGGCTGTTGGTTGCTGCTCGCGCGCTGCGCTCGAGAGGTGATTATTGATTTGCCGGAAGAGCCGACGAAACTGGTAGCGGTCTGTCATTTTTCGGAAGGGCAGCATTTTCGGGTGAAAATTTCACTTAGTAAGCCCGTGAACGATGGCAGTGATATTGAATTTTTGAAATCGGGGGTAGATGGCACGCTCTCCGTGAATGGTGAATTTTGGAGTCCCTTGGACCCCGACACAACAGTTGTAGCAAAAATCACCTATTGGAAAAGCAGTAAGGAACAACTTGCCCAATCGGAAGTAGAATATGCACTGACGGTGCGGGTATCGGGTTATCCACCCATTCAATCCAGGAGTAAAATCCCGGCACACGTGGCGTTGGAACCCATCGTTCTGGGGCCTGGTGACATGACTATTGTTGCTTTGAACGACGGATTAAGCGAACTGCGCATTCCTTTGGAGCTTCGATTGAAGGATTTGCCTGCCGGCAACCACTTTTTTGCCTTCAATCTCACCCATGAAACAGTGGTGTACGAATCTTTTAATCCACCAGAAGTAGCGTATTCTGAGGAGGGACAGACCAACTTTTTAACCGATGGTCGGACCTTTTCTTTGCTGCACGATATACCGGAACCCGTGGTCTTGATCAATGAGAACTACTGGGCAGACGACCGCCGAACCATTTATCTGGTTGCCAGGATTCCCTTTGACCCCGAGTCAGAGCGTCCGCAACGCATTTTTTTGGAATGGCGAACCCTTTCCGAAGAATTCTACCGCTATCACCTTTCCCTCTCCCGACAAAGCAGCAACCTCCCCTTCAGCGACCCCGATGCGGTCTTCAATAACGTAGACGGAGGCTTTGGCAATTTTTCCGGCTACGCTGTTTCTCATGATACGGTGTTGATTCCAAACTTTTGAGGGATGTATGATGTATGATGTATGATGTATGACGTATGATGTATGATATATGGCAAGAGTATGGCTTTAGTTCATACATCATACATCATACATAACACATCATACATCATACATAACACATCATACATCACACTTTGCCAATCCGCGCTCAATTTTTTGAAACCCGGTTTAGGCTTTGCCGTTTAGCCTTCCTACTTTTGCGGCGCAGTTTTGCAGGGATAATTTTCAAATTAAAACAAAGCCTTAACGAATGAGCAAAATAACCGTAGTGGGCGCCGGCAACGTGGGCGCAACCTGTGCCAATGTGTTGGCCCATGCAGATGTTGTGAATGAGGTCGTTCTCATTGATATTCAAGGGAATATGGCCAAAGGCAAAGCCCTCGATATGTGGCAGCAAGCTCCAATTGATGGCTACTCTACCCGTGTAACCGGCGGCGACGATTACGCCCTCACGGCTGGTTCCGATATCGTGATCATTACGGCAGGTATTCCGCGTAAGCCTGGGATGAGCCGCGATGACTTAATCGCTACCAATGCCAAAATCGTGGTTTCGGTAACGGAAAACATCCTGAAACATACCAAAAACCCCATCATCATAGTCGTGTCCAATCCCTTGGATGTCATGACGTATGCTTGCTGGAAAGCTTCCGGACTGTCCGATAAGCGGGTGTTGGGTATGGCAGGTGTACTCGATACGGCTCGCTACCGCGCATTTTTGGCCGAAGCCCTCGATATTTCCCCTAAGGACATCCAGGCCGTGCTGATGGGTGGACACGGCGATACCATGGTGCCACTGCCACGCTACACCACCGTGAGCGGTATCCCAGTGACCGAACTGATCCGCAAAGACAAGCTCGACGCCATTTTGGAACGCACCAAAGTGGGCGGTGGCGAATTGGTCAACCTGATGGGTACTTCCGCCTGGTATGCTCCAGGCGCCGCTGCAGCACAGATGGCCATCACCATTTTGAAAGATGAAAAACGGATTTTCCCTTGCTGTGTGCGCCTCAATGGCCAATACAAACTCAAGGATATTTTCGTGGGCGCTCCCGTTAAATTGGGTAAAAAAGGCGTTCAGGAAATCGTGAAACTCCGCCTGAAAAAAGACGAACTGGCACTCCTGCACAAATCTGCAGAAGCTGTCAAAGAAGTAAATGATGCACTAGACGCAATGAAACTCATTTGAGTTGCGAGCGGCTGTGCCTTAAAAGGTTGATATTGAGTTTATAAGGTTGATGAAGGTTTATAATTGCACGCTAAAAGACAGGAATTGCCCACTTTTTAGATTAAATTATAAACCATCATCAACCTTATAAACCAAATCAACCAAACAGTCAGCCACTCGTTATTAACTTCTATTTCAAATGCCTGCACCTTCCTTTTGGGATGAAATGGTCTCCATAACTAATGGGGAAACACTGACAGAAATGGCTGAAAAACAACCTGTTATGTTGGTTTTTCTGCGCTTTTTTGGGTGCTCCTTCTGCCGGGAAGCCATTAGTGATATTTCAAAACGGCGGGCGAAATTTGAGGCAAATGGCTTCAGGGTCGTATTTGTCCACATGGCGCCCAACCCGGAAACAGCGGAGAAGTTTTTTAAAAAATACCAGTTATATCCAGTTGACCATATCCTTGACCCTGAAAAACGATATTACCGGGCATTTGGGCTTGGACGGGGTACTCCCCAACAGTTGTTCGGGTTGATGAACTGGATTCGCGGGGTGCAGGCCAGCGTGCTGGAAGGCCATGGCGCAGACCCCAATTTTGAAAATACCGAACTTGGCGACGGTTTCCAAATGCCGGGTGTGTTTGTGCTTCACAAGGGCGAGACACTGCGTTCTTATATACACCGACATGCACACGATCGTCCGGATTACGAAGAGATTTGCCAAATTTGAGGTTTTTCGGGCCTTGCATACCATCGGCAAGCCAGCCTTGTTTTGCCTACCATTGGCGCTCAACGCGCAAACGACGGATTCCACGCAATATCCCAAAGTGCTTCCCAGCCTGACCATTCGGGATACCCGCTTCAACCGAACCGGCTACACGTTTTGGAAAGTCGATTCAGTGCCCCTGAATGGGGCTATTTCCTTGTCCGACAGACTTTTATGGGAGAACGTGTTGGATGTGCGGGCCAATGCGCCGGGTACACTCTCCACCATTTCGATTCGTGGTGCAGGCCCGAACAGAACCCCTGTTTTTTGGAACGGACTCAATCTGCAAAGCCCCATGAACGGGGTGATGGACGCCGCTCTGGTGCCGCTTTGGCCCGATGATAACCTGGAAATTCAATTCGGCGGACAAAGTGCAACCCAAAGCAGCGGGGCCATGGGCGGAAGTGTGTTGGTCACACCTCGGCAGCAAGCATTTGGACAGGGTTTCTCAGGGTATTTGAATGCGGTTGCAGGGAGTTTTGGCCGACTGGAATCCAGTGCCAGCGCAGGGCTGTCCGGTAAAAAAATAGCTTCCACCCTTCGTGCGGCATGGCAGCAGGCCGACAATGACTTTTCCTTTCAAAAACAAGTCTTGGATGGACGGTATTATGATGCCAAACAAGGCAATAACTTTGGAAAAAGAATTGATTTACAACAGTTTAATCGGTTTGAAATCAATAAAAAAAATGACCTGAAAACGGCATTTTGGTTTCAAAACGCTTTTCGCGAAATCCCCCCAAGCATCACAGAAGCGCCTCGTGAAACCTGGCAAAAAGACCGCTCCTACCGTGCCATGTTGAGCTGGGAGCGCTCTGCAGGTGCCCGAGTACTTTGGACCACCCGGGCAGCTTGGCTCGACGATTTTCTGGCGTTTAACCTGGTCGGCAATGTAGACACCAGTCATTCCCGACAGGCAATGCTAAGTACGGAACGGTCGAGTAGTATCGGCAAACATTGGGCTTGGC
>JALHPW010000281.1:0-1510 GCA_022842255.1 Saprospiraceae bacterium
AGTTGTACGGATTAAAAAAAGATGGTACCGAGTTCCCGGTAGAGGTAAGCTTGAGCCCGTTTAAAAGTTCCGAAGGGTCTTTTGTGGTAGCTTTTGTGGTGGACAATACCTTCCGCAAAAACTATGAAAACTCCATTTTGGAACAAAAACAGGAACTTGCACACCTTAGCGATGCGCTACAGGAGCTCAACGAAAGCCTGGAGGTAAAGGTAGCGGCCCGCACCGTAGAGCTGGAACAGGCCAAAAACGAACTGGCTTTGGCCCTCGACAAAGAGCGTGAGCTGGGCGAACTCAAAAGTCGATTCGTGAGCATGGCCTCCCATGAGTTTCGTACACCACTTACTTCGGTGTTGTCCTCAGCGGGATCGGCCATACAATATGCTGAACGTCAAGACTTTGCGAATGTAAAAAAACACGCCGAGCGCATTAAAAATGCCGTCAACGGCCTCAACAGCATCCTAACGGAATTTCTCTCCTTGGGCCGCCTGGAAGAGGGCCGTGTTACGTTGAACTGTGAAGAGGCCAATCTTCTGGAATGTGTAGCAGAGGTACATGAAGGGCTTAAAAACTTGTTCAAAACGGGCCAAACATTTGAACACCGACACACTGGGCCCATTAATGCTTACATGGATTGCAATTTGGGGAAAAACATCCTCATCAACCTGATTTCCAATGCCATAAAATACTCGCCAGAAGGATCGCCCGTGCTTGTGGAAACCTCCGTCAACGACCATTCCATCCGCATAAGTGTACGCGACCAGGGCATGGGCATTCCAGAAGCAGAACAAAAACACTTGTTCGACCGTTTTTTCCGTGCCAGCAATGCGGCCAATACCACACAGGGTACCGGGCTTGGCCTTTACATCGTACAACGGTATGCCGAGATGATGGGCGGTTCGGTCGGATTTGAAAGCGCCGTGGAAAAAGGTAGTATGTTTTGGGTAGAGTTTGCAAAAGGCACTCCACCCGAGGCCTAAACTTTTCGCAAGAACGCCGGGTAATATTCCGGCAAATCATGTTTGGCCATTCGATTATCCCAAAACTGACCTGCAAAAATTAAAAATAAATTTTGCAGGAAGCCAAAACAACCTTATTGTTGCACTCGCTATCCATCTTTTTCACAAATTAAGTTACGAAAATGGAACCGAGGCACAACTCTAATCAGGACTTTCAGGCAGTAGAATCCTCTTTTGAACAGGATTTTGAAACCTTGGACCCAATTGCCAAGGAAAAACACGCCCGCCGTTTTCAACGCGGTCTCAAATGGATGGGGGCTGGAGCCTTAACCTTGGTACTCAGCTTTGCCATCAACTATCTGTGCTTTCACTCAGGTGTTGATTTTTGTGTTCCCATGTATGTTTTGACCAGCTTGGGCGCACTTGGGTGCCTAAAGGGTATGATGGATATTTTTTGATTCGCCTTCTTCAGACCTCCATCATAATTTCCACCAGGTTTGCATCCCCTGGCAGACCCAGTTTTTTGCGCAACCGGTAGCGGCTGCCCTCTACCC
>JALHPW010000281.1:1520-6701 GCA_022842255.1 Saprospiraceae bacterium
GTTGAGCAGGTTGGCAATTTCCTTAGTACTTAGGTTCATGCGCAGGTAGGCACACAAACGAAGGTCGTTCGGACTGGTTTGTGGGTACCGCTCCCGCAAACGCTTCAGGAAATCGCCGTGCACCGAGTCAAAGTGAATGGCAAAATGCTCCCAATCCTCATCCAATTGGGTATCAAATTGCATGGTGCGTATAATCCTCCGAATATCCTCGTGCAAGGTTTGGGCAGGCTGCTTTTTTTCAAGCGCTTTTTCAAGCTCTTCCTGTAGGGTGGTCAGGATTTCCCCTTTTTGCACCAGGTGCATGGTAGCCATGGCCAACTCCTGATTCTTGTGTTGCACCTCCGCTTCGAGTTTTTCGGCCCGCAATCGATTGATTTCTTGCTCGCTTTCTGCTACAATCCGCTGTTGCTCTGCACTTTCTTGTTGAAAACTCGTTTCCAGTTTTTCTCCAACTCAAATTTGGTCCGCTGCCGCCTGAACCCCCAACCCAAACCCAGCAACAACAATAGAAAATAGAATGTCTTTGCAGCAATACTCGCGTACCAGGGCGATTGGATACGAAAGGGAAAACGCAAGGGAATGCTTTCAACCCCATATTCGTTGCAAGCTTTTACCACAAACACATAATCGCCGGCAGGTAAATTCAGAAAATCCCGCTCGTTCTTTTCGCTCCATGCGGACCAATGATCATCCAAACCCTCCAGCTTATAACTGTACCGGATTTGACGCGTCGAACCATAAACATTGGCAGCGAACCCGATACTCAGATGATTCATCCGATACGGCAAGGACAATTTTTCCGATGCTGGGCCAAAGCCCCCATAAACCAGGCTATCCCCGGCACCGGGTAGCAGCACACCTGAAATCAAGACGCGCAAAGATGTATCCACACGGCGCAAACGCTCCGGATCGAGGTGCAAAAAACCCTTTTCCGAGCCAAAAAAGATGTTTCGTTTGTCCGCCGGAAAGATGTGCTCAAATCCACCAACCAATTGACCACTGAGCAAGGGAAATGTCTGCCGACGGATTTTCTTCTCCAAACCCACATCTTCCACCCACAAAATCCCCACCTCTGTACCCCTGCTAAACCAAATATTGCCTTGTGCATCCTCCCTCAAATAACGAATCCGCCCGGTGCCGCTAAGCCATTGGTCAAAAATGGGTGAGGGCTCAAATCGCTGGGTGGTTCCATTAAAGCGAAAAACCCCTTGATCGGCAGCGACAATCATGTTGCCACCTATTTCAAACACATAATTGTTCAAGTCTGATGGCAAGCCGTCCTTAACCCCAAACAACTGGACCTCCAGGTCGCGGAAATTATCCAACACCCGCACCCTGAAAACGCCCCGATAAGGATGCGACACCCAAAGCAACCCATCCGAATCGCGTACCATGACCCGGCAAGATTCATTCAACCCAGCTAATCTGCGCCGAAAACGCCAAACCCTGCTAGCGGGTGTGCGGGTGTACAAAACCAGTCCGTCATAATGCCCCGCCACCATGGCCGTATCGTTGAGTGTGACAAACTGCCATGCGCCTTGAATGTCGGCCAATCGCCTGGCACTGCCGTTCTCCACCCCAAAAGCGCCTTCATGATGACCAAGCAGCAAGGCTCCGCCTACCTCGTTCAGGCCCCAAGTTTGCCCAGTAGTTCCGGGCACCAGGTTGAATTCTCGGCTCGCAAATGGATCCGCATATTTCCCAAACTCCTTAACAAACAGCCCATTGGAAGTGCCCAACCAAAGTTGATTTCCATAGATTTTTGTCGCATAACCCGTGCCCTCCAAACCTCCATCGGGCAAAATTCGATAAAACGGCGAACTGATTTCTACCTGTGCAATCCCGTTGTCCAGGCCGAGCCACAGGTTGCGGGATTTGTCGGTAAAAACGCTGAGCACATTGGTATTGTGCAGGCCCTCGTTTTTTTGCAGCCATTGCAGTGGCCGACGGTTGGCATCCAGCACCACCAGCCCTCCAAGCGAGGTACCCAAGGCTACCTGCCCATTGGGCAAAAGCGCGGCGCAGTAAATCCTTTTTTCTCGAAAAAAAGCATCGGCGGGGGTAGGCCAGGGACTCAACCTGTCGTCAACCAAGCTAAAGATGCCGTTTTTAAGGGTTGTGACCAGCAAAGTATCCCCGCCAATGGGGAGCAAGGCCGTCACGGGGCTTTCCGGTTTCATACCCACTGGGAGGATTGCGAAGTGCTGCCCGTCGAACTCCATCAGGCCATTGTTCACGTCGTGGAGCAGGATCCGTCCAGCAGCCTTACCCAGAAAGCTCATTTTCCCACCGCTGGAAAATGCCCGGATTTGGTTGTTCTTGTATTGAAAAAGCCGTTCGTCGCTTCGAAAACACACCGCTCCATCCTCCGCAACCACGATATCCCATACATCGGCAAACTGTCTGTTTTCTTCTGGTATTAGGTCGTTGAGCACCTGATAGCCCAAACGCCCTTGGGCATCTGGGCTAAAAACACCGATTTCGCCCTGGCCACCCACATAGATTTTCCCATCGGCCGAAATTGCAACAGACCGTACACAGGTGCCATTCGCCATTGGGTAACGCTGCCAATGCCCGCCGTCGAACACCAGCAATCCCTCGTTGTTGGCAAACATCAACCGGCCTTGGGCATCTTGTACAACATCCCAGTTTTGTGTCCCTGCACGATATACCGCCTTCGAATAGTTGGTGACCGGGGGCAAGCCAAGGTTTCCAGTCTGCGCATAGAGCAGGCTGGGAAGGAAGATAACGATGTGTAGAAATGATTTCAAAGTATATGGGCTGCAAGGTAAAAATGTTGGGCAATTTTTAGGTTGTCGTAGTAATGTCGTAGTGCTTGTGTAACCATGTCGTACAGTCAAAATATATCACCAAAAAGATGTGTTCATAATTTTGACGCAGAAAAACTAAGGCATTCCAGAATAAAATTTCATTTTCACAAACGCAACTATCGCATGACTAAACTATTGACTCTGCTCTTTGCCCTGCTTTGTATGGGGCTCCAAACTGCTACTGCGCAAACCATCCTGGATTTTGAATCTCCTGCTACCAGTACTACGTTTCAGTATTTTGGCAGCACCCTCGAGGGGCAATTGACCCAAACCTTGGCCAACCCGAACCCCAGCGGCGTTAACACAAGCGCCACCGTGTTAGAGTTCAAAAAACCAGCAGGCGCCCAAACTTGGGCAGGTGGTTTTTCAAACCCAAATCCAAGTTCCCCAGTCAATGTAATCAGCAGCACGACCATCAGCATCAAAGTGCATTTTGACCACATTGGCAACCTGACCCTCAAACTGGAAAACTCCGCCGATGGCGGCCCCAACTGGGTTCAAACCGTAGCCAATACCAAGGTGAACGAGTGGGAAACCCTCACCTTTAATGTGTCACTCCCCAGCATTGAGGCGCCCAACATGCCGGCAGCTGGACACATTTACAACACGGTCACCCTGTTTACCGACTTTGGTGTCAGCCCAACTACCGATCAGTTGTACTACCTCGACGACATCGTGGTGGAACAATCCGTGACCTGTACGCCGATCCTCGATTTTGAGGCCCCAGCCACCAGCACCACGTTCCAGTATTTTGGAAGCACCATCGATGGGCAACTGAGCACCACCTTGGCCAATCCCAACCCGACCGGTCTCAATACGAGCGCAACGGTGTTGGAGTTTAAAAAACCCGCCAATTCCCAAACCTGGGCCGGAGCCTTTGCCAACCCCAATGCATCCACTCCCGTTAATTTGTTGAGCGGAGGGCAAATCAAAGTAAAATTCCACACCAACCATGTCGGCAACCTGGCCTTAAAACTGGAGGGGGGCCAAAATGGCGCACCCAACTGGGTAGTTCAGGTAGAAAACAGCGTGATTAATGAATGGGTTGAACTCACCTTCGACCCCGCACTGCCTTCCATCGAAGGGCCAAATTTGCCAGCAACTGGCAATGTCTACGAAAAAATCGTATTGTTTGCTGATTTTGGACAGGCTTTCACGACCGACCAGGTGTATTACATTGACGATATTGAAGTATGCACCTCTGGAGGTACCCCAAATGCTGATGTCACCTTCAAACTGGACATGAACCAGTTTGCCGGAACCTTCACGAAGGCTTACGTCAGTGGATCGTTCAACAGCTGGGCAGGCGATGCCAACGAGCTGACCGATGCCGATGGGGATAAAGTGTATGAAACCACGGTTTCCATGCCTGTTGGTTTGCACGAGTACAAATTCACCCTCGACAACTGGGCTCAACAAGAGCAGTTTTCCCCCACCAGCGCTTGCACCCAAACTACTATAGATGGAGCTAATGTGCTCACCAACAGGAAGTTAGTAGTTTCCGACGATGTAACCCTTGACCCAGTTTGTTACAACTCCTGCTATGGCTGTGGTGATGCCGTGAAGATTGTGGTCAACATTGGTATGGGTGGCGCAACTCCAGATTCTAGCGGAGTTTACCTCGCTGGAGGCTTGGATTTTGGCCCTCCTGGAGGTCGTTTCAAGATGGACGACTCGGATGGCGATGGTGTTTTCAGCATTGAAATCGAGCGTCAGCGTGGCTATTCTACCTACTACGATTTTGCCAATGGTGCTTGCCCGGATTATTCCTGCAAAGAAAATCTTGCGGGCCAGCCTTGCGCTGTTGCGGCCAACTTCAACGACCGCTGGCTCTCTCCCGTGCAACAGGATACGGTCATCAACACCTGCTTTGGCACTTGCGCCACGAACACCAGTTGCACCATCGGCACCAAAACGCCTGCGATTTCCAATGATTGGATGACGTTTCAACCTACACTTGCGAACGAGGCCCTCCAGCTCAATTTTGCAAGCGCCATCACCGGTACGGTTAAAATCCGGGTATTCGACGCCGCTGGCAAAGTAGTCCTTTCCGAAAACCTCAGCAATCTGGTTGATTCGCACACTTTGGCTGTCTCAAACCTGAGAAACGGGATGTACTTCCTGCACGTCCAAACCGCGGATAAGGCCGCCAATGGCCGATTTGTGAAACAAGATTAGGGTGATAGTTTAGGGTTTAGTCGATTTAGGGTTTAGGAGGTTAAGGGTTTAGAGAGGGTGTTCAAGAAAGTGTGTCAAAGTTAGAATGAAAAAAAGAAACAACTTTGACAATGAAAAAGAAACGCACACCACGCCCGAGTTTGGAGGACCTGGTACCAGACGCTGGCAAACG
>JALHPW010000282.1 GCA_022842255.1 Saprospiraceae bacterium
TGAGCATTTCGAAATTTAACTTCATACAAGTTTCTCTGATTTGATATGGTTTTCCTATACTTTTAAACCTAGGCTAATGTTGCATAACGAGACGCCCTCTTGTATGTATTCAACAAAATATCGTCTCGTTATGCTGACTATTCTTAAAATCGGCAGGCAATGTGATGCTACAAATGTATCACCTCCCCATAAGCCGCCGCCGCCGCTTCCATAATCGCTTCGCTCATGGTAGGGTGGGGGTGAATGGATTTGATTATTTCATGTCCGGTGGTCTCGAGTTTGCGGGCCACCACGATTTCGGCAATCATTTCCGTCACGTTTGCGCCAATCATGTGCGCGCCGAGCAATTCGCCGTATTTTTTGTCAAAAATTAGTTTGACGAAGCCTTCTGAATGGCCGCTCGCCTTGGCTTTGCCGCTGGCGGAGAATGGGAATTTGCCGACCAAGAGTTCGTAACCGGCTTCTTTGGCCGCTTGCTCGGTATAACCTACCGAGGCTACTTCGGGCGAACAGTAAGTACAGCCCGGGATGTTGTTATAGTCGATTGGCTCAGGATGGTGTCCCGCAATTTTCTCCACACAAGTGATGCCTTCCGCACTGGCCACGTGTGCCAAAGCCTGGGTAGCCAACACGTCGCCGATGGCGTAAATGCCTGGCACATTGGTTTGGCAATACTCGTCTACTTTGATGTAACCGCGGTCGGTTGCGATGCCAAGCTCCTCTAAACCAATGTTTTCGGTGTTGGGATTCACGCCAGCCGCGCTCAGTACCACATCGCAAAGGATGGTTTCTGCTTTTCCGTCTTTGCGGTTTTTCATGTTCACTTTGATTTCCTTGCCGCTCGTATCCACACTTTCTACCGCCCAGCCACCGTAGATTTTGAAGCCTTTTTTGGCGTAGATTTTTCCGAGTTCTTTGGAAATGTCCGCATCCTCACGAGGTACCAGCCCTTGTTCCATAAACTCCACGATGCTTACTTCGGTGCCGATGCTGTGGTAGAAATAGCCGAATTCGACCCCAATGGCCCCAGCGCCTACCACGACCATACGTTTGGGCTGACTTTCGAGGCTCATGGCCTTGCGGTATTCAATAATTTTTTTGCCGTCGATTTTGAGGTTGGGCAGTTCTTTCGCGCGTCCACCGGTGGCAACGATGATGCCTTTGGCGGTGTATTCCGTCACTTTTCCTTCTGCGTCTGTTACAGCGACTTTTGGGCCTTTGACCAGTTTGGCATTGCCCATGATGACCGTGATTTTGTTCTTTTTCATCAAGAACTGGATACCCTTGCTCATGCCATCGGCCACACCGCGGCTGCGTTTGATCATGGCCTCGAAATCGGCCAGTGGTTTGCCAACCTTGATGCCGTAATCCTCTGCATGGTTCAGATAATCAAACACTTGTGCGCTTTTCAGCAGTGCTTTGGTGGGAATACAGCCCCAGTTGAGGCAGATACCGCCGAGGCTTTCGCGTTCGATGATGGCAACGTTCATGCCCAATTGGGCGGCACGGATGGCAGCTACATACCCGCCGGGGCCGCTGCCGATGACAATCAAATCAAAATTCATATTGTGATAGATGGTTGGACTTGCTGGATGTTGAATTTCATGACCTTTTGACAAAATGTCTACCATTGAAACAGCGCAAGGTCAAAAAGGTGCGCAAAGGTAGTCTTGCCCAGCAAAATCCCTTTCAATTTTTCGGGAAATTGGGGCAGGCCCCCGTTATAGCGACAGGGGATAACTTTGATCGGCGGTCAGGTTGATCAGTAAGAGTTCCTGGTTGCTAAAAACAGCAATTTCGGGGAATTCATACCGGATGGCTTCTTGAAGCACACTTCGATAAGGAGCGAGGGTATTGATACAAAATGACCACCCTTGCGGATTTTGCTCCATGCTTTGATGGACCAAGTTGGTCAATTGCTGGTGCAATTCAAACCTGATTTCGGTTCGGTGGGTTCCCTCAGCCGCCTTCAGCCTTTGGCAATACTCATGGAGGTTGAGCCCCATTGCGGTTTTTACCATGTTTGGGTTGGCTGCTTGGATAAAGTTCTGCGATAGGTTGCGCAAACCCGCCTTGTAGTACATCCGAACGAAGTCTGACCATTCCGCGGTAGACAGGTCTTTCAGCTCCTTTGCCTCACCCAGAAAAACTACATTTTCCGAAATTGGGGTCGGAAACCATTTTTTTGTTGGGACCACATAGGTGTCATCCCCACCTACCATGATTTCCAAAATCCTAACCAATGCCCGTATGGCCAATCGCTCTTCCAATAATTGCCTTAAGATAAAAACCAGTTGGTCGGTGGAGAATTTTGCACGGAAAACGGACAGGAGGTTGGGGCTCGTTGGCTCCAAGGATTCCAACAAGAAATGAACAGACCCTTGGTTGATAAAGCAGTATCCAAACTCCTTAAGCAAGCTGACTAGATAAACAAACTGGGCTTGTACCCCTTCGACATTTCTTTTGGGCAGGAAGAGGTCGTTGAGTCGGAAGTAAAAATGCCCTGGTTCGAGATTTTCCCGAACTTCGGTTTTAATGGCTGGAACGGGTATGCCTATTTGTTTGAACGTTTCGTTGGTAGCCAATTCCAGGGCTTCCACGAGTCGATTGAAATCATTGGGGTCGTCATCGGGGTCAATTTCAGCGGCACAGGCGTACATTCTGATTGAGGTTGCTTCTAGACCCCCAATACAGTTTTCTGCCAAAGCCAACGCTTCGCTTGTATTGGTGGGGACACTAGAAAACTGTTTCAAATGCCCCAAACCAAATCCAAGGTGGAACAAATGGGATACGATTTCGGCTTGATGCTCTGTGGAAGCCTGCTGAAAATAATCTGTTGCATGGTGCGCGGCATATGCCACTACTTCAGATGTGGCCAAGAGCGAGCGATTGCGACAAATGTCTTCCAGGATGCCTGCGCCAATGGGCAATGTTTTAAAAAACTGTTCGGGAAGTCCTTGGGAATACCGTACCCGGGCTGATTGCCCCCCAATTCGGAGCTCAAACCAATGGTCGGTGGCTTCTTTTTTGACGTTGACTTTTGACGATATCTCTGCTGGTATTCCCAAGCCCTGACACAACAAGGCTGCGTATTCATCCGCTTGCTTTTGGATGATTGCTTCAATCTGTGGTTCAATCTCCCTAATGGCGAGCGGAACAGCGATTTCTATGGATATTGCGATAGGGTTCATAGGTGCTTAGGGAGCTTGGATTGGTTTGGAAACTTCAGGAACTGTGATCCAAGAGGGCACAAAAGCACATCCTGGGACCACATCGTTGAACACCGTGGCGACGTCTGGGTGATTGGTACGGACAAAGCGAGTCAAAGCATCAGGCAAAAAAGCCATGATTTGGGAGAAAGCGGATTCTGGCGAAACGTTGGAGACTTCCCAGATTTTAACCCCTTTTTTCGTCTCTACTATGCTATTAAAAATTTCTTCTTCTTGCCAGTTTTCAACCTGGTACACTTCTGCTTCGCCCTCCTGATACGCTCGGTTGATGGGCAGATACGCTCGAATGCCTGGATGCTCCGCCAACAGCTTTATGAGCATCTGTTGCAAGCTAAGGTCCTGGTTGTAACTTTGCTTGAATAACTCAAATATGACATCCTTCTCTTGGATAATGGATATTTTGAATTTGATGAGCATCCGATTGAACTGAAAAAACTTGGCCGCAAAATCAGCCGATTCCCCGATAAAACGGTCGGAGATAAGACCATAGTCGTATTGGAGCAGGTCTGATTTGTCTGCCCTTCCAATCATCACACTCTCCAGAATCAGCAGGACAAAATCCAGATAATCGCCTTTTTTAGCGGCCTTTTCCTGGATTAATGCCATATCTGAAGGTTCAAACCATAAAAGCCCGGGCACACCGGGATGTTCGAGATACCGTCCTTCCAAACCAGCGAGGTCCTCGGCTTTTAGCCCAGTTGCAAAATGCCAGCCCGGTTGTACAAAGTCGGCACTTACCCGAAATCCATCCAATTCAACGGAAAAATTGTCGGTGCCATAGGCTGGCAAGTGGTCGTCGGCGAACCTGATTCCGGGGTTGGAAAGGCCATGTGCCTTCTCGAAGCGCTGTCGGAAGGCGCTGATTTTTTCTTGCAGGACTGGAAGCAACTCACCGTTTTCCACAAAATAGGGCAACAACTCGCCCACGAACCGAATCCGAATCGGCTCCACCAAAGCAATCCGTTGCTCCAGGGGCACCCCGAAATGGCGCAGTGATTTGGCTCTTTTGCTCAGGTCTGCGGCCTGTTTACGATAGGTTGTATTGCCTGGGTCATGACTCAGTGCTTTTTCTGCCATTTCCCAAGCCTCCTCTATCCGGCCAAGTTTTTCCAAGGCACCGGAAAGGTTGTCGAAATACACCGCTGATTTATGATTGGTCTGAATGGCTTTTCGGTAATGTTCGGCAGCCTTTTCATAGTCTTCAAAATAGTAATACGCATTCCCAACCCGGTTCTGAAAATTCGCCTCATATCCTTCCTTTTTGATTTCCCGAATGCTCTGGTAAATGGCAATGGTTGCGTCTGGGGAGTGTTTTTCGCCGGTTTCATTGTAGGATTGGTCCCGAACCCTGTCCGCAATATCGTGCAGGGTGTTGAGGGCATAATCAAAATCGGGGTCCAAGCGCAATGATTCCGTTGCCTTTTCTACAGCGAGTGGAAGGTTTTCTAGGGCCAAATATGTTTTGGCGGCTTCTACGAGCAAGGTTTTTTTGAAAAGCGGACAAGCCCCAATGGCTGTCTCGTACAGCTGGGCGGCCTCCTCTTTTTGGCCCGCTACATCCGAAAGTAAAATCGCCTGGTTCCAATAACCATCTGTGCTGTGCGGGGCCAGCGCTATGGCTTTACGGTAATGAGATTGCGATTTTTCAACCAATCCTGCATTTTCCGGGGCGGCCTTGCCTGCCATTGCCCTGTACAGGTTTCCTAAATATGCGGAGGTTTCTGGGCGGTCTGGTTCTTTTTCCAGGGCTTTTAAGAACCACTTTTCTGCGGATTCAAAATCTTCGGCACGTTGACAAGCGTCGCCGGCGCTGATATAGATTCCGATTTCGCCCTCTGGGTCAATTTGAATCAGTCGCTGCACGATTGGCGCTATTTCATCCCGGTGTTGGGGATATAGTACCGCATCGCTACCCCAAGCTGCCATTTTATACAGTTGGCCACTAAGATTGCCAGGGTCTGCCTGGGTGGCCAGCGCATAATATTCTATTGCCGTGGGAATGTCATTTTTGCCATATTGATAACATTGGCCCAGGCTTACATAAATTTCGGGGTCGTTTGGGTATAGTCGCACATGGGTTTCCAGGTAGGAGAGGGCAGTGTCGGTATTCCAATTGATTCGCTCCACCTCCGCCTGAAGCAGGGCCAGGTAGGGTAAGGATGGGGAGATTTCTGTCGCTTTCCCAAACCATTGTGGAGCGGCAGTTGCGTCAATGTGGTATAGGTAAATGCTGCCACAAACCGCCACCATAAATGCCTGTGTTTTAGGCAAAAGCAGGGTGTTTTCTGCCAGCTCAGCTTCAATAAAGGGCAGGGCCTCTGGCCATCTGGCCTGTTCCATCAAACGTGCGTTTGCCCTAAAAGCCTCCAGTTTTTGCTGGTATTTTGCGGAGAAAATTGGTGCGGAAGATGCGGTTGTTTTTTCAGATGCAATATCTGCCCACCAGATGCAATGTTTTGTCCGCCAAAAGGTGAGTGATTCAGCGAAGCGATTTACAAACAAGGCCCAGGCGTCTTCTTCCGACTGCGCCTTTGCTGCAGAAAGTTCGGCCAGCCAAAAGTCGTTCATCAAAGCCAGTCCTTCTTTTCTAAGATCTTGCAAGACTGGCTCTGCCAGGGGGGCTTTGTTCCATCCAATGAGCGTATCAAGTGCCCCTCGTGCGGCGAGGGTATCCCAGGTGTCGCAAAAACTTTCCCGGAGTCCTTCTAAAAAATGGGCAAACGGGCGCAAATCGCAACCGGCAAGGGCCAGTTTTTGATAGGTATTGCCAAACAGAGCCCTGAACCGCGGCTGGTACTCGGCCACGATTTTGCTTGAGTAGCCTGGGTAGTGTCCGGCTTTTGACTCGACAGATACCGTTGTAATATCGGAAGGCCTTGTATTCATTTTACAATAGTTAGGGGTATGCTATTTTGAACGTGGTGCTTCTCTGCGCGCTTCTCCTGGGCTTTCATGGGCAATATTTCCGGTATTGATACCCAGCCCCCCCATTCTTCCCGTTGTGGTTGGGCTGATTTCGACGGCCGCGGTTGTGGCTGCAATATTGGCTTGGTAGTTTTGGTCCGCGATATCTCTGACCTTGAGTGTGACCTTGGAAAACTCCTCTACAAGGCGTCCGTTCCGGCGTATAATATGCCCGTTTTGACACTTGGTTTTGCTCAAATCGGCCAAAATACTTTTGTCCCTAGGTTCCAGGTCAGCATCCATCTGACAAAGCGGGCAAGGCCACAGGGGGCCATTTTGTTCGCACAATTGATTGTCGCAATAGGTGATTTTCCGGACATTGAAGCTGAGCAGTTTTCTACACTGGGGGTTGTAACATGCGTAGAATACGTCGTCCGAAACCTGGAAAGGGGTTTCCCCGCCCACCTCTATTTTGAATCCCTGCTTGGAATAGGAGGCGGATATACCATACCGTTTCAATAGGGTAGTAGTTTTTTGGGCCCATCCACGGGCAAT
>JALHPW010000283.1 GCA_022842255.1 Saprospiraceae bacterium
AGCGCGGCAACGACCTTGAAGGTTGCGTATTCCTGCGGAACCGGGCAGGTTTTCGGGGCGGGGGCTTTTATTATGTGGATACGGAGCGCAGCGACACGCTTGATATCTATGGCTGTACGTTCCAGGAAAATCGGGCGGTGGACGACGGGGGCGGGGCCTACCTAAGCATCGGACGTGTGAACCCTTCGGGCTTTACCATCAGGGCCACCTCGTTTGTCGGCAATATGGCGGACAACGGTGCGGCCTTTATTTCCAACCCCACCAACTTTCTTTATAGCAACTACCTTGATATGGACAGTTGTAAGTTTGTCAGTAATGTATTTGTGTCCAACAATAGTACTCAAACTGCTGTGGCTTTTGTGGAAATTTTAGGGGCAATCGGTAGCAAAGGAAAGTTTAAGAACTGTCTGTTTCAATCAAATAGTGGGTGGCGATCGATACTTGATATTCAATGGAACGATGCGGAAGGCTTGTACGATGGAATCGTGATGAAAAACAATCAATCGACACTGAGCGTCATAACAGTTGGCACCTCCGATAAATCCATCGTTTCCAATTCCATTTTTTCCAATAATTCTTTCACCGCCTATATATGCTTAAACGGCGATCCAGAAAATGGATTTTACAACAACTGCATTTTTGACAACAACAAAGCAGGAGGAATGGGTGAGTATATATTTTTTTCGAAAGATACCCTAAGGCTCAATAATTGCACCTTTACCAACAATGTAGTAGGGCAATTAGGAGGTCCCAACAATCAATCAATAAAAATAGCCAATAATTGCCTACTCTCCAACATAAAGAACAAATCCCGTTTTCTGAACACCCAAAACTACGCTGAGTATGCCTATTGCTATTTCGACACCATTAACTGCTCGCTTTTGGGCCCTTATGTGCACTGCGGCCCCAACAACCTCTACAACCTAGACCCCCTATTCCGAGACACCGCCAACCAAGACTACTCCCTGCTCCCCTGTTCCCCTCTCCTAAACAAAGGCTCCAACGCCGCTGCCGCTGGAATCCTAACCGACATCGCTGGGGACCCGCGCATCCAAGAGGGCATCGTGGACATTGGGGCCTACGAGTCCCCGGCATTCGCCCTAGCCTCAGCGCCCGCGGTTTTGCCCGCCTGCGCGAGCGACTCCAATGGCAGCATCTCGGTCAGCCCCGTGTTTGGCTGCGAACCCTATGATTATCAATGGCTTCCGCCCGCCGGGAACGGGCCCGAGCTCAACGGGTTGCCCCCCGGACAATACCTGCTCAGCATCACCGACGCCAGCGGTCGGCAGATACTCGACACCATCACCGTGGGCCAGGCCCCGGCCGTCTCACTCAGCCTTGCTTCCAGTGATGTGCAGTGCGGCGGCCTGTCGGGCGGCTCGCTCCTGGCCTCGGTGGCCAGCGGCACCGCGCCGTTTCAGTACCATTGGTCGCCCGCCGCCCCGGACACCGCCCAACTCTCCAAGCTGTCGCCCGGTTCCTACGCCCTCACGGTCGTCGACGCCAACGGCTGCCGGGACTCTGCTTTAGCCGCAATCGCCCTGCTCGGTATGCTCCAGCCCATGATTGGCGGTGGGACCATTTCCTGTACCGGCGCAGCGGACGGATGGCTGTCGCTCACCCCGGCCACGGGTGCGCCGCCCTTCACCTGGCTATGGGAGGGCTGGCCCGGCACCGATTCCATTGCACAGCCGCTCGGGCCGGGCAATTACTCGGTGACCGTAACCGACGCCTACGGATGCACGGCCTCCAATACCTTCCCCACCATGACCGACCCGGCCCCCATCACGGCTACGGTCGGCACTACCGACCAGACCGACCTGGTGATGCCCAATGGCGCGGCCGTGGTCACCACTACCTCCGGCGGCACGCCATCCCAGCCGCCTGCCCAACCTTACGCTTACAGCTGGAGCAATGGGGGCATGGGGCAGTTCATCGCCGGACTGTTGGCGGGCGAGTACACCGTCACAGTAACGGACCAAAACGGGTGTACGGCCTCGGTGACGGTGGAGGTGGATCTGATGGTCGGCACAGAAGAAGCGGAAGGGCAGGCTTTGATGATTTACCCCAACCCTACGGCGGATTGGGTGCAGGTAGTGTTGCCTGCCCGCCAGGGCTTGGCAGGCGGGCCTGAAAACATGGGCACGGCTCGATTGGAATTGAGCGATGCCTCGGGCCGGGTGTTGCGCAGTGCTGAGGCTTCGGCGGGTGCATTGGATTTGAGGGGTTTGCCGAGTGGTGGTTATGTGCTGAGTGTGCGGGACGTGGTCGGAAAGGTTTTGTTTGTGGGGAAGGTGGTGAAGCGTTGAAGGTGCTTCCTCCCTAGTGCCACATCCGGCGAATAAGCTATGAATTGTTGGCTACATTTTTCCTGCTTCTTCGTTCTTCGTCGGTTACAATGTCCCGCATTTCGCCCTCCTCATGCCTTGAAGCAGAAAAAATCTACCTCACCAATTCATAGCTTATACGCCAGATGTGGCACTAGGCATAGTAGATAGCGATAAAAAACAAAAAACGGCTCCAGACATAAAGTCCGGAGCCGTCTAGGGAGTCAAGGGGGTGGGAGGTTATTCTTTGTCAAACCGCATCTCCTGGATGCTGATGTTGGAGCCGTTCACTTTCAGGTAAAGGTACACGCGGTAGGTGCCAGCCGTGGCGGTCAAGTTACCGATACAGTACTGATCGCTGTTTTCGCGGCTTTGGCCTTTGTGGACCTGAGCGAAGGCTTTGGGCTTGTTGGCCTCAAAAAAACCTTTCAGGATTTCAGCGGCTTTGGCTTTTGGATACACTTGTTCTTTGTCCTGGATGGAAATTTCCACGTTGTCGGCAAAGTATTTTGAAAGTGCGTCCACATCACCCGCGCCCAACGCCGCCGAGATGGTCTCGAGTGCAGGAGTGCCCTGCAGGTTGTTGGCAAATGCAATGGCCGGGGTCAGGAACAAGATGAAAATCAGATTCTTCATAATTGAAGCAGGATTGTTTTTTAGTCGTGTTTTTTAAATCGTCTTGCAGTTTTGACGTGGTGTTGGTACTAAGTAACTGCCAAAACGGATTTCTATTGTAAACACGAAGTTAACCCTGACTTCACACCCCAACCAAAGGATGCACTGTTAAAGTTTTAGAACTTTAACGCTCAGTGCCTTTCCAGCCATCTCCAGGCGGATAAAATACACGCCTGAGGGCCAGGTTTCAGCTGGCAAAGGCAGCGTGGAGGTGCCTTCTGGTAGGTTTTGTTGGGTTTCCCAAACTTTTCGGCCGGATGCGTCGAACACGGCGCCCCTATAATCGCCGGCGGAGAGGTTTTCCAACAGCAGCACCGATTCGGCCTGGATCGGGTTGGGGAAGACGCTCATTTTGAATAAAGGTCCGGCGATGTCTGCTGTGCCCGAACTGAGTTCCGTGAGTTTCAAAGATCCAAACCCTGCGCCATCGCCGGTGGTGGTGCCGTTGGAATTGACCCCGTTTCCAGAAGCATACAAGGTCACGCTGCCAGTGCCGGTGGGTGGGGCCGTCCAAGTCACATCAAAGAGGTTGGAAGTGGAGATGTTGTTGTGCTCGGCGTAGGTGCGCCCGCCAGGGATGGAGGCGATTTTGTAGTTGTTGGGGTTCACATCCGTAAAACCGTCGAGGTCGGAGTTGTTGCTGTCGCGCAAGCCAATCATTTGAAACCCATATCCGTTCAAGCCGTTGCCTGAAGCTGTGATTTGTACGCGGGCGGTGTATTTTTTACCGGGTATGTACTGGGTGACGGAATTGTTGGCGCTGTCCAACACAATTACAGCCACACTGGCCACAATGGGGCCTTGATTGTGACAGGCCTGACAGGTTTTGGGTTGTCCGCCCTGGGTTTCGTCGCCGGGAGCGCCGGTATTGCCCCGCTGGGCTTGGGAGGCGCGGCCATTTTTGTTGCCGAGCAGGACTAGGGTGGCGAATAGGCCAAAAAATAGGAAAATTACGGGACGGAGCATGGGTGTGTGGTTGTGGTAAGGTTGGAATGTTGGGGCTGTTTGAATGGGGTGGGGCTATGACAAAAGTTTTGGGCAAAGGTTGAATGGGCAGCTCATTTGAAATGACTTTTTTCAGCAAAAGGGTGTTTTGTGGTTGTCTTCGCTACGTTGCGACATGACAATTCAGGGGAGGGGATTGTTTTTTGAGAATTGACTGCATTTTTATTGCACCTCCCTTTTCTTTGTGTAGACGTTCACCTACCCCCCCCTCCCCCTTATGTTACCCAAAGATTTTGTTGGCACCTATTTGCCCTATGCCCGGGAAGCCCAGGCTGCTACAGGCATCCACGCCGCTGCTATATTGGCCCAAGCCGCCTTGGAAAGTGGTTGGGGCCAACGGGCGGTGGGCAATATGTTTTTTGGCATCAAAGACACCCAAAAAGGCAAAACCGGGCATGGTCAATTGCTCGTGACTACCGAGTATTTCAAAACGCCCGACCAAAAACACCTGTTCCCGGAGGTCTTGTCCGTGACCTGGAACGAAAGGCGCAAACGCTGGAAATATGTGGTGAAAGATTGGTTCCGGAAGTATGATAGTCCGGCGGGCAGTTTTAAGGACCATGCGCAGTTTTTCCTTGAAAATCAACGTTATGCAAAGGCCATGACGGTGGCCAACGACCCCATTTTGTTCCTCCAGGAAGTGGCAAAAGCCGGCTACGCAACCGCGCCGGATTATGCCAAGATACTGACCCAGTTGGTCAAAATGATTCAGCGGCACACCCCGATCGAGTTTGAATCATTTGAAATGCCTGAAGCGTCGGAGGCGTTTGAAATGCCGAGCGAGGAGGATTTGTGGGATTATTTGAGGCAGGAGGAGCCGCAGGATTAGCCTTGACTCTCTTCCACGTACTCCAAAATATCAGCAGGCTGACAGTTCAGCGCCTTACAGATGGCTTCCAAGGTGCTGAAACGGATGGCTTTTGCCTTTCCTGTTTTCAGGATGGAAAGGTTGGAAAGCGTGAGTTCCACTTTTTCCGACAGCTCATTGAGCGACATTTTTCGCTTTGCCATCATGACATCCAGGTTTACGATGATTGGCATGGCTTATACGGTTAGGTCGTTTTCGTTTTGCAATTCGATTCCCTTTTTGAAAATACTGGCAATGACATAGATAATCGCCGCCATGATGATAAATGCCTCACTGTCCACCCAAAACTGGCTTACCCCGTCGATTTCGAATCCATGGTGTTCCAAGTTTTTAGCAGTTTGACGCGCAATGTAACTCAATAGCCCGATGGACAGCGTGAAGAAACTGATTTGGGAGATTTGTTCAGACACAAAGCTGTTGAATGGTTTTTCCAAATTCAGCTTGCTGAGGAGTCTGATGACCACATAAAACATATAGGCTTTCAAAATCGAAATGACCAGTATGAAAGAGTACGTGCTGTAAAAAGCCCATTGGCTACGCTCGTACATTTCACTCAAGTCCAACTTTTGATACAGATTTTGCACAAATTCAGGCTTGTACAGGCTGAATACGAAGTTGACCACCAAGCCGCCGGCTTCAATGGATAGGCCGACGAAGATGATCCATGCCACCACATGCAGGAATTGAAAAACGAAGTTGTTCTGTTTTGACATCGCTATTGAAATTTAGGTTGATGCCGCAAAGGTGATAAAAATTTATTGATAATCAATAAATATGTGTTTTTAATCAAAAAATATTTTTTGATTTTTGGAAATTTTTTTGATAAGTGGTTGATTTTCTTGGGGTTGTTGGTTTGAGCCAAAGGCATGGATAGGCTTATTTAAAAGCCAGCGAGTAGGATAAAATTTGAATAAAGAAAGGTTTAGCAAACAAAGCAAGACGTTGTATCCTTGTTCCCTCAAACAATTGTCTCTCCAGCCTTTAAAATGGTCGCTTTGAAACACGCAGCATATTTTCTTCTCTTTTTTCTTGCATTGGGCGCCCATAACCTACACGCTCAAGGTTTCCAGCCCATCAATGCATTTCACCCGGAGAAGGATTATCCTGGCACCAGGTTTCATTCCAACGAAAACCTCCTTCCTACGGAGTTTATTCGCAAGGTATTAGGTGATTTTGAACTCGGTCGGGAGAGAATGATTGCCATCCTGGTGAATGGCAAGTATGAGGCCCGGGTCCATGGAAATGGTGATTTTGATGAGGCAAAAGTACCTCAACGGCTCAATGAAAAAATCGTTTTAAGTGCCACGGAACGTGTCGAAGCCCGCTTTGACCTGAATTACACTGATCCCTGGGCCAGTATGCCTTACACAGGAACCATCAATTTCGTGATCCCTGCCCTCACCAATCCAAACCTTGATCCCAATGCCCAGGAGCAGGATCCGGAACCTTGGGAAAACCCGATGACAAAGCGGCTACTCGCGGCACAAGAACCGGACGTTCGCCCCAAGCGTATGCCTGCCACTTCGGCCCCACGTTACGGGATCTTTGCCGGCTCGCAGTTGAGGGCCCAATCCATTTTCCTGGGCATCCCGGTGGAAGTACCGATCACCCGGAAACTCAGCCTTAGCGCTTCGATCATGTGGAATCGGAAATGCCAGGAATTGGTTGAAGCAGATTCTACAGGATTTCTAAAGGAATCGAGCAATCTGGAGATAGCTATGGAGGTCAACATTGCGGCAAAATATTACCTGAACAATTTCTATCCACGGATTTACCTTTTTGCAGGACCTTATCTGGA
>JALHPW010000284.1 GCA_022842255.1 Saprospiraceae bacterium
ACCCACTCCATGAACGATTTGCTTAAAAACCCATTTTTTGTCTTTCTGGCCGGCTTGATTGCGCTTTGGCTGGTATTCAAAGTATTGAAAGTTTTTATCAGCTTTTTTTTTCCTTTTTGTACTGGCATTCATTGTTTTGTTTGCGTTCAATGCGCGTTTCCGAGGCATCGTCCAAGGCTTTTTCAGAACTATTTTCCGCAATTGAACGGACTTCGCAACCCAATCCAATAACCAGTAGCCAATCAACCATTAACAACCAACAATTCAACGAATCAACAACAGAATATGACAGACATGCAACCTATGAAACCCAAGAATTTTTGGGAGCGCCCTGAGGGCATTACAGGTGGACTATTCATGGCAGCCATCGTACTGGGCGGCGGCTACTTGCTTTACCAAGCACTGCCGACACTGATTACGCTGGCCTCCAACACCCTGTACCTCGCAGGTTTGTTGGCCGCTCTGGCTGCGGTAATCTATATGGTGCTGGACCCCAAAATGCGCAATCTGGTTTGGTACATCTACAAATCCATTATGCGCTCGATTACGGGGGTATTTGTTCAAATTGACCCAATTGGCATTCTCAAGAGTTATATTGAGGACTTGAAGGATAATCTGGGTAAAATGAACAGCCAGATTAGCAACCTTAAAGGTCAGATGTACAAGCTGGGCGAAATGATCAAACAGAACCAGCGCAATATTCAGAACAACCTCAACCTCGCCGGCAAGGCCAAAGAAACAGGCCGCGAGGCACTGATGGTGCTCCAAGCGCGCAAGGCAGGTCGTTTGCAGGATTCCAATGTAAAATTGGAAGACCTGTACAAGCGTATGGAAGTGCTATACCGTGTTTTGACCAAAATGTACGAGAACTCCGAAATCATGCTGGAAGACCTCTCCGACCAGGTAGTGGTTAAGGAGCAAGAATACAAGGCCATCAAAGCCAGCCACTCTGCCATGCGTTCGGCCATGAACATCCTGAGTGGAAATTCCGACAAAAAATACATGTACGACATGGCCCTCGAAGCCATGGCCGAAGACGTAGGCCAAAAAGTAGGCGAGATGGAACGCTTTATGGACATGTCCAAAAACTTCATGGACGGAATCGACCTTCAAAACGGTGTTTTCGAAGAAGAAGGCTTGGCCATGCTCGACAAATGGGAAAAAGAGGGCGTTTCGTTCCTGCTCGGCGGCGATAAGAACAAAATCGTGGCCAAGGCCAACAATACCGCTGAAACCCTCGACCTCAATGCCCCCATCGCCATGCCTACCAAGCAAGAGCGCGGCGGCAACCAGTATGATTCCTTTTTTGAGAATTGAGGGCCGATAGTTGACTGTTGACTATTGACCATCAGCGGCAGTCAATTTCCCATAAAACCAGAACGCCCGTAACGCTCCCAAGCGCCGGGCGTTCTGGTTTCAGTTTCATCAACCAATAACCAATCAACCAACCCATGGCATTCATACTAGACGGCATCAGAACCCCTATCGGCAATTTTGGCGGCAGCCTTGCCCCCATTCGCACAGACGACCTTGCTGCACATGTAATCCAAAAACTGCTGGAACGGCATCCGGATTTTGACCCCGGGCTGATTTCGGATGTCATTTTGGGTTGTGCCAACCAAGCAGGGGAGGACAATCGCAATGTTGCCCGAATGGCGCTTCTGCTTGCCGGATTGCCCATCACGGTGCCCGGTGAAACCGTCAACCGGCTCTGCGCGAGTGGGATGTCGGCAGTCATCCACGCTCAACGCGCGGTAGCTGCGGGCGATGGTGATTTTTTTATTGCAGGAGGCGTAGAGGGCATGACCCGCGCCCCTTGGGTGATTGGCAAAACCAGCAAGCCATTTGGTACGGACGCTCAGATGTTTGACTCCAGTTTTGGCTGGCGGTTTGTCAACCCCAAAATGCACGCGTTATACGGCACCGATGCCATGGGCATGACTGCCGAAAACCTGGTAGAGCAACACGGTATCAGTCGGGAAGACCAAGACCAATTCGCGTTATGGAGCCAGCAAAAGGCTGCCCAGGCCCGTGCTGAAGGCCGTTTGGCACAAGAAATCGCGCCGGTTTCAGTGCCAAAGGGCAAAAACGAGACGGTTTTGGTGGAGCACGATGAATTTATAAAGCCCGATACCACGTTAGAGGTCCTGGCCAAACTCCGGCCAGCCTTCAAAAAAGAAGGTTCCGTAACCGCTGGAAATGCTTCCGGCTTGAACGACGGTGCCGCAGCCTTGCTCATTGCCTCTGAAAAAGGCGTGAAAAACAGTGGTTTGAAGCCTTTAGCCAGGATTGTAAGCGCTGCCGTGGTAGGCGTGGAACCACGCATTATGGGCATTGGCCCCGTAACTGCCACCCGCAAGGCTTTGGAAAAAGCTGGCCTTTCCCTGGAGCAAATGGACGTTTTGGAACTCAATGAGGCCTTTGCCGCCCAAGTACTTGCTTGCACCCGTACGCTTGGGATTGCGGACAACGACCCGCGACTGAATCCAAATGGGGGCGCCATTGCCTTAGGACACCCCTTGGGCATGAGTGGCGCCAGGATTATTTTGTCGGCCGCCCGTGAATTGCAGCGAAAGGGCGGACGTTATGCCCTCTGCACGATGTGCATTGGGGTGGGGCAGGGGTATGCCGTAGTTTTGGAACGTACCTCGTAATCCCATTCCGGGAAATGCACCGGCAACCCCATAACCTACAAGCAAGCAGTTTCACCCCTCAGGGCATCAAGACCTCCTTTCGTAGAATTCCTATTATTCAAAGCTGGTCATCAAGCCTACGTTTTCGTCGGACATTGTAACATTGCTGCACATTAATAAGCAATACCCTCCGACAATGCGCTATTCCCTCTCACTCACTTTTTGCCTTTTTCTGACTATCTCTTCCCTTTTTGCCCAAAAAAAGGAAGAATCCAAGGATAAAAAGCCCGAAAAACCTACCCTCCTTAACCCTGCTACCTACAACGGCCTGAACTGTCGAAGCCTGGGCCCTGCGGTTACCTCCGGACGAATCAGTGATTTTGCCGTGAACCCACGCAACCAGGCCGAATACTATGTTGCGGTAGCTTCCGGTGGCGTTTGGAAAACCGTAAATGCAGGCACCAGTTACAGCCCTATTTTTGACGCACAGGGTTCTTATTCAATTGGTTGCGTAGTGTTAGACCCCAGCAATCCGAATGTGGTCTGGGTAGGCACGGGCGAGAACAACAACCAACGCTCGGTCGCGTACGGGGATGGCGTGTATAAAAGCGAAAACGGCGGCAAGACCTGGAAAAACATGGGATTAAAAAGTTCCGAACACATTGCCAATGTGGTGGTAGACCCCACCAATCCCAATACCGTTTATGTAGCGGCATACGGCCCGGTGTGGAGTGATGGCGGCGACCGCGGGGTTTACAAATCTACGGATGGCGGGGAAACCTGGATCTGCGTCAAATCAGTCAGCGCCTATACCGGATGCAATAACCTGGTCATGGACCCACGCGACCCCAAGGTATTGTATGCGGCGTTCCACCAACGCCAGCGCAAGGTGTTTACCTACATCGGTGGTGGGCCAGAGTCGGCTCTGTTTAAATCTATGGATGGGGGCGCTACCTGGAAAAAACTGGAAGGTGGGCTCCCAACTGGCGATATCGGCCGAATCGGTATCGATGTGTCGCCAGTCAACCCGGATTATGTTTATGCTGTCATTGATGCAGGGGATAAAAAGGGGGGCATTTACCGCTCCACCGACCGCGGTGCCAGTTGGGCCAAAATGAGTGATACCTACACCAGCGGAAACTACTATCAGGAACTCACTTGCGACCCCAAAAACCTGCACCGTATTTTCATTACCGACACCTATTACAAGGTGAGTGACGACGGCGGAAAAACTGTCCGCAACCTCGGGGAAATCAACAAACACATTGATAATCACTGCATTTGGATTGACCCAGACAATACCGAACACCTGCGGGTGGGTTGTGACGGCGGCATTTATGAAACCTGGGATTTTGCCAAAACCTGGGAGTTTAAGCACAACCTGTCCGTCACGCAGTTCTATAAAGTGTCCACCGATAACGCCCTGCCATTTTACCACATCCACGGTGGCACTCAGGACAACCTTAGCCTGGGTGGCCCAAGTCGCAATATCAGCGCCAACGGGATTCCCAATTCCGACTGGTACGTGACCAGCACGGGGGATGGTTTTGAAACCCAGGTAGACCCCACCAATCCCGATATCATTTACGCGCAAAGCCAATATGGTGGCCTCGTGCGTTTCGACCGAAAAAGTGGCGAGTATCTGCCCATCCAACCACAGCCCGGCGAGAACGAACCTGGTCTGCGCTGGAACTGGGATGCCCCTTTGACCATTTCCAGCCATGTCTCTACCCGTTTGTACATCGGCGCCAACAAGGTGTTCCGCACCGACGATCGCGGCAGTTCTTGGCGCGCCATCAGTCCGGACCTATCAAGGGGCGTGGACCGCAACAAGTTCGAAATCATGGGCAAGGTTTGGAGTGTGGACGCAGTGGCCAAAAATGGCTCCACCGACATCTATGGACAAACCACCAGCATTGCCGAAAGCACACTGGATGCCAATTTGCTTTGGGTAGGCACCGACGATGGACTGCTGTGGGTGACCCGAAACGGAGGTACCACTTGGGATAAAATGGACAATTTACCTGGGGTACCAGAGCGTTCGTACGTTCATCAAGTGATTGCTTCGCAATTTGACAAAAACACGGCTTATGTGTGTTTCAACCATCATCGATATGGCGATTTTAAACCTTATCTACTAAAAACCGTGGATGGCGGTAAAACTTGGAAACCCATTGCGGCCACGCTTCCGGAACGCGGAAGTGTTTACACCATTGCGGAAGACCATATTGACCGCAACCTCTTGTTTTGTGGCACCGAATTCGGGGTGTTTTTTAGCCCGGATGGCGGCGACAACTGGGTGCCTTTGTAGGCCGGCCTGCCCACCATCGCTGTACGCGATATTGAAATTCAGCGGCGGGAGAACGATTTGGTATTGGGCACTTTTGGGCGGGGATTTTATGTGTTGGACGACTATTCCGCGCTTCGGAACCTCAAAACGGAGACTTTTGAACAGGCCGCCAACATCTTTCCGGTCAAAGATGCCTGGTTGTTTATCCAAAGCAAACCACTCGGATTGCGCGACAAAGGCCATCTTGGGAGCAGCTATTATGCCGCGCCCAACCCGCCGGTGGGTGCAGTATTTACCTATTGGTTGAAGGAGGACATCAAAACCCTTAAGGCCAAGCGCCAGGAGGCAGAGAAGACCAAGTTTGAGCAAAAAGAAACGGTGTATTATCCTGATATTGAAGCGCTTAGGAAGGAGGATGGGCAGCCGGAACCCTATTTGTTGTTCACCATTGCGGATGCTTCTGGTGAGGTAGTTCGGCACATCAAGGCCCCAGCTACCAAAGGATTAAAACGTCTAACCTGGGATTTCAGATACAACCCTTCGGCTCCAGTGGCCAATCGTCCCGTTTTGGCCCCTGACAATTTGTTCGGCGACGCGGTTCAGGGGCATTTGGCATTGCCGGGGCAGTACAGTGTGCGTTTGCAAAAGTATGAGGACGGGGTTTTGTCGGAACTGGCAGGTCCGGTGTCCTTCAACGTTCAATCCTTGAACAACGCTACTTTGCCGGCAGCGGATAAACAGGCCTACCTTGATTTCTGTAAGAAAGTCAGTCGCCTGAGCAAGGCAGTGAGCGCGGCCAACCAAATTCGCAATGACCTGAGTGCAGGTTTGGGACTTATGCAAACCGCCTTACAGGAAATGCCTGCTGCGCCTCAAGATTTGCTAAAAAAGACCTACGAGCTCTCGCAGCGTCTGAACCAAGTCAACTTGCAGCTCAACGGCGACGCAACCCGCGCCCGTCGTGAATTCGAGACGGCCCCCGCCATCAATGGCCGCTTGGGGTTACTGGAATACAGTATGTGGAATACCACCAGCGCACCTACCGAAACCTACGAAGAGAACTACCGGATTGTCTCCAAACAGTTTGGGCCCCTTTTGGAGGAGCTCAAGGCCATTGCAAGGGAGGTAGAAGCGATCGGAAGGGCACTGGAACAGGGTGGGGCACCGCCTACGCCTGGGAGGTGGCCGGATTGGAAGGGGTGAAAGAGATAGGGGAGCGGGTTTAATGGTATTTCATTTCCCACTCCTCAAACAATAAATTCCCGAACACCAGGGTTTTAGATGCCCATCCTTAGTTTGGAAAAAGGAATTTAAGTCCCTGCCAGTTTGCGTTATGTGAAATCGCTTGAATCCTTTCTAGCGAGGAAAATTTGATTATTTCCCTCGTCCTTGTAACAGCACAAGTGCCGTATAAAACATGATCTTGAAATCCAGGGCCAGGGACATGTTCTCTATGTACAAAAGGTCGAAACGCAGACGCTGGAGCATTTCCTTCACGTTGGAAGCATAGCCGTACTTGACTTGTCCCCAGGAGGTAATACCAGGGCGAACCTTGAGCAGGTGCCGGTATTGGGGGTTTTCTTCCAGAATTTGTTCGATGAAATGCCTGCGTTCGGGTCGTGGCCCAACGAGCGACATGTCGCCGCGCAATACGTTCCAGAAATTCGGGATTTCGTCCAGTCGCCATTTTCGCATGACGGCGCCCCAAGGCGTACAACGCGGGTCGCCGTCGTGTGAAAGTTGCGGTCC
>JALHPW010000285.1:0-4896 GCA_022842255.1 Saprospiraceae bacterium
CGCCAGGATGCCGCCCAGCATGTCGCGGTCGTTCTTCACGACCGTTCCTTCCTTGTGATGAAGGTCGATGGCGCCACGCAGTTCCTCATGGGCCGAGAGCACGTTCTGGGCATTGTCGCGCTGAGTTGCCCGGACGGTATCGCCCAAACTTAACATAAGTGCTTCATCCACAGGACTTTGTTGGGCCAAACGATAACGGTTGAGATTCAACCCTGCGTGTAGTAAAGTCGTGGAAACAAAATAACCACAGGCGATGTCGCCCTGCCTCGGTACTTCCGTATGGCCGGAAAAAGTCCAATGGGTGCCAAACCAGTGGGGAACGATTTCGGTCAAAAAGCACTGTGTAAAGATTTGACCGACGGAGTCGAGGGTAACCTGTCCAAGGGTATAGGATTGTTTCAGGGCTTTTCGTTGTTTTTCCAGGATGGAGCGACTGCTTGCATAATCATGGTTGGGGGGTAAGAAACGAGGCGTCGGGAAGGTGTCGGTTTGGCTGGCAATAGGGTTAGCGCCAGGTACTGAGGGCGCTGGTGATTGGCCGCAGGAAAGTAGGAAACATAAATACAAGCCAAGATGGATAGGCCAAGTGCCCCTTTGACCTTGAATTTGGTCGATAACACTGTTTTTTAAGTGGGTCGTCATTGCGTAAATCCACCTGTATCAGTGGAGAAATCAGGATAAAGTCGGCGGTAGCCTGGAATTCTAATGTGTTGGGGGGAACACGTTGAGTGAGTTCATTGGTACAAAGATTCAGAAAAGCCATTACTTTTGTCTACAAAAATCGGTAATGTCATGAATGTAACGCTCCAACTGGTATCTCCTGAAGATTTACAAGTATTGCTCCCGCTTCTGGAGCGGCTTCATATTTCCTATCAAATTGGACAAGCTACTGCTAGTCCAAAACGTTCAAAAAAGAAAATGCCCAAAGGGGTCAAATTGACGGAGTCTGAGTTGAATGATCGCTTAAGGCATCTAGATGAAGGGCGTATGGATCCCTCCTTACCTAACCGTTGATATGAAACTGCTTGACAGTAATATCTTTATTTATGCGGCATCTGGAGCGCATGACTATTTGCACTCGCTCTTGGAAGACGAACAAAATGGTTGTTCCGTCATTGCATGTATAGAGGTTTTAGGATTTCCACGCCTTAAACCAGATGAGAAAGCGTTTTATGAAAGCGCGTTTGAATACTTGCGTGTCATTCCATTGTCGGAAGAGGTCAAGACCAAAGCTATTGAGATTAGACAGCAAATGAAGATTTCGTTAGGGGATAGTATCATCGCCGCAACAGCCTTGTGCTGGCAGGCTACGCTTTATACCCGAAATGTGGATGACTTTAAAAATATAGCGGGATTGTCTGTTGTCAACCCAGTGATTTGACTTATTAAAATGTGTATGGGAATACCAAAAAAACTTTACAAATACGAAGCGTTTGCGGAGTTGAGCCTGAGAAACTTGAAAAGACAGGCTGTATATTTTGCAAGTCCATTAGGTTTTAATGACCCATATGATTGTTCAATAATTCCGACTATTCAAGATTTATCCGTGGAAGATATTGCCGTACTTAAAGAGCACTACGTGAAAAGCGAGAGTGTGCCTTACAAATTACGAGAAGAAATATTAAACTTTCAGAATGGCGCTTTTGCAGACCTGATAAAGAGGATTGCATCAGACGAATTCAATAAACAAATTACTAAATTTAGATTGGAAAATGGAATCGCCTGCTTAAGCGAAACCAATTCTGATTTGTTGATGTGGGCACACTATGGAGGAAGATATAAAGGGTTTTGTCTTGAATTTGATACACGCTTTGAACCTTTTCATGGTGCAAAAAAGGTGACCTACTCAGATACTGTCCCTCTAATTGACTCAGTAGCAAGCATCGTTGAAGAAAATAACAGCCAAATAATAGATTTATTATGCACAAAATCTAAATCATGGGAGTATGAAAAAGAATGGAGAGTGTTTCATCAAGCGGCAGGAATAATGTTCAATTATCCTCCGGAAGCATTAACTGGTATCTATTTTGGCCCAGAGATGGAGGATGAGTGTTTGGAAATTATAGCTCTCGTTTTAAGAGGGCAAAACGAAAACGTAAAACTTTATCAGGGCAAGAGAAGTAAAACTACTTTTAGAGTCGAATTTGAGCAGGTCAATTACCTGCCACATTTAGAGGCTAAAAAACAAGGGTTTCTGTAATCATTGGATTAGAGATGTTCCTGTGCGCTGAAAAAATGAAGCTTGTACCCCCTTTCTCTTAAAATAGGTTCAATTATAAAGCCCTCCTAACCATAAAAAGCGAAACAACCACCGCAGCCAACAACCCAATGGGCGTTTCCAAACTCAAACTGTTTACCAAAATATTCGGGTAGTTTTTCATGGAATCCAAGGTGGCCAGTAAGATATCCAAATCCTCCGGTAACACTTTGTTTTGCCAGGTGGCTACCGCCTGTGCTTTGAAAAGCTCCAGATATTCGGGTTCGATGAAATTGATAAAAAGGTAGTTCCAGATAGTTTGTATCCAGAACCCAAGTAAAATGGCACCACTGCTGACTAAAATTGCTTTCCCACTGGAAATAAACCCTCCATCCATGGAATCCCGTTGCCGTTTGATGGCCAAATAAGACAGGGTACTACCAATCAAAATGATGGTTAAAGCATTGGCTACCACTCCTTCTAAGTTGACAGCATAAATGCCCAGACGGTACAGTATTTGCGCTCCAATAATGAGCGTCAGACCACAAAAAAGCCCATGCCGCAGCACGGTGCCCCAAACGGGTTTGGAGGGCAGTGGCGAAGGGGAGGCGTCAAGGATTTGCATAGATTCAAGGTATTAGGTCTGAAACTATCCCGCTCGCCGACCCACATACTCGCTATAATCTGGCAAGACAGCCTCATATTCGGCCTGCATCAGCGGGGAAGTCAGCAAGAAATCCGCAGTAGCTCGGTCGCAAGCCATGGGGATGTTCCACACCACGCCAATGCGGAGGAGAGCCTTAACATCCGGGTCGTGGGGCTGCGCCTCCATGGGGTCCCAGAAAAATATCAACATGTCAATTTTTCCTTCGGCAATGTGCGAGGCAATCTGCAAGTCGCCCCCGAGTGGGCCACTCAATAATTTATGGACGGGGCGGTCGAGCGCATCGGACAACAAGCGCCCGGTGGTGCCGGTGGCAAACAACTCGTGCCGGGCCAGTTCCGTCCGGTTGTAAAGCGCCCAATCGATCAGGTCTTTCTTTTTGTGGTCGTGCGCCACGAGAGCGATTCGTTTCCGGGCGGGGAAATTGCGGGAAATGGGTTGTTTCATGGTGTGTTTGGTCTTGAAAAATGCTCCATTGCCACAAAGCTATGGTTACAAGGGCACATTCCCATGTTTCCGTTTAGGTCTTGCCACCGACTTGTTTTCCATCATATGAGAAACGGGACAGGTTTGGGCGTGCCCACCTCTTCTGTGGCTACTTCCTGATCGTGCATCAGCGGTGGGGGCGTGTCAGCCGATGTATTTTTAGTGTAAGAAAGGATGCTCAAGCAGAGGCTGATGGCGAATAGAAAAATTCAGTTCAAGTTATTGTTTTTCAATTGTTTATGATGGATTTAAGGAAGTCTGAAACTCACGGGAAGCGTGTATGCTACCCTTACCACTCGGCCCTGATGTTGCCCAGGCTCCCATTTGGGCATGGCCCACACTAGCCGCATGGCTTCCTCACCGCAGCCGCCACCGATGTCTTTGATGGTTTTTACATCCGTCAAACTGCCGTCTTTTTCGACGATAAAACTTACCACAACGCGACCTTCGATGCCGTATTCTTTTGCCAAAACTGGGTATTTCAGGTTTTCAGTCAGGAATTTCGACAGTGCCTCCGCGCCTCCTGGGAATTGAGGGCTTTGCCCTACGCTGTTGTACACGTAGTCGTCTGTTTGTGCGGGCATTTCTTCTAAAATGGGTGTGTCGTTATTCCGGACTTCCATAACCACCACTTCTTCGGATTCCATCACTTTCTCCATTGGCTCGGCAGGTTTGGGTGGTTCTGCAGGTGTTGGCTCGGAGTGAAAAATGGCCTCTTCACCGTGATTGTTCACGCCGACCCACGATTGATGGTTCAAACCTTCATAATGACCCACTGCCACTAATTTGCCACGTACATTTTTGTTTTCCCGAAATGCGGCATGTTGCATTTTGTTGGGCTCACCGAGTGAACGGAATTTGGAAGCAGGCACTAAAATTTTGCCATTGGGGTCAAGCAGACCCTGTTTTTTGTCTTTTTTAAATTTAAAATACCCATTGTACATCGGCTGGATCTCTGGGAACTCGAATGAGATTGTCGCCGGTAGTTTGTCAAGATGGATGAGCGCTCGGAGGTTGTCCGTAGTGTTCGTGGCAAGGAGCAAACGCGGGTTAAGGGTATGCTCCAAACGCACGCCTGCGGGGGCGGCAAACAGTAATTTCCCATTCAAGTCAAAGGCTTTGTACTCGACGGGGAGTTCAGATTCATCCAGGCGGTTGACGATCAAGGGGTGTTTTTCGCTCCCGTACCAGACGGAAGCCCAAGGCATCGGCAGGACTTGACCGCGGGTATTGTGGAAAACGAGTTGTCCCTTCTTGCCTGATAATTCAGCTGTAAAATATTCGTTTCGGCGGTTATATGGCCTCCTGGATAGTTCGCTCGACATTGAAATGGTAGAGATGCGGACATCCGAATACAACAATTTTCCCGCTGTGTCGAAGAGTTGGAAGTTAAAATTGGGGTCGCTACCCACCTCGGAACGGATATAAATCGGTCCGGGTTTGCCGTTTGGCCATACTTCCGGTTCGGTTGGGCGCCCACGCATCAGCATCCTGAAGATGGAGCCTGCGCTCTCGGTAGGGTAGTTGCGGTCTTCCCGACGAACCATAA
>JALHPW010000285.1:4906-6670 GCA_022842255.1 Saprospiraceae bacterium
TGTTCGTTTTTGACTAAAAATTGCCCCGGGTTTTTCACTTTTATTTCCGAATACTCGAAAGGGAGAAGTGTTTTTCCAGCCATGGTTACGAGGCCCACTTTCCCGTTTTTAGTACAAATGACCCGTTCCCCATCGGTCCAGCTCGGGTTTTGAAAGTTCGGGGGAAAGATGGGTTTGCCTTTTTTGTCCGCGAAATATTCGCTTCGGTCGACGCGGCGTATGAGCATCGAGTTTTCATCAAACCCAGGTGCAGCCGAGCGGCCAAAAAGTTGGAAAATCGGCCGACCCTTCCCGTCAAAAAACTGCATGGTTGAATCTGCAAACTACCGACCGACCAATAAATCGGGGAAGATTGCGCGAGCGAACTCAAATTTTTCTGGCAAAATGGATTGGCCGGTTCGAGCGTCTATGATGCCCCATCCGGAATCGGCACGGCGGTTTTTTTTGACCCGCGCATAGCCAAACTGAAACTGGGATTGAGCAGCCCAGATTTCCAGCTCCTGATAATCAAAAGGCACCGTGAGCTGCCCTCTTTTGTCAAAAACCCCTTTTCGGTCGCCTTTTATGGCCACATAAAACGTGTCGTTGTCAAAAAAATAAGCCAGCACATCGTCGTATTCCGCCGGAATGAGGGGCATGCCCTCATAGTCTGCGATACCCCGTTTTCGTGTCAATTCATTGTAATCGCGGACTTGAGCGGGTAGGATTTGAGCTAAAACTAGTAGGCAAATGGTGGTTAAGAGGCGCATAAATACAATTTTAAATATCACAGCGGCACATTCCCATGCTTCCGTTTAGGCCTAGCTACCGACTTGTTTTCAAGCATCGCGAACGCTTTGATCAATTTTCGCCGTGTTTCCTGTGGTTGAATCACCTCGTCGATAAAGCCCCGCGCCGCTGCTCGGTAGGGGTTGGCGAAGGTGTCGGCGTACTCCTTTTCTTTTTCCAATAGTTTGGCGGCTGGGTCGGCTGCGGCATCAATTTCTTTTTTGAAAATGATTTCCGAAGCGCCCTTTGCGCCCATCACGGCAATTTCAGCACTTGGCCAGGCGAAGTTCATATCCGCACCGATGTGTTTGGAATTCATCACATCGTACGCGCCGCCGTAGGCTTTGCGGGTAATGACGGTAATGCGTGGTACCGTGGCTTCGCTAAAGGCATAAAGCAGTTTTGCCCCATTGGTGATGATGGCGTTCCATTCTTGGTCAGTGCCGGGCAGGAAACCGGGCACATCTTCCAAAACCAGCAGCGGAATGTTGAAACAATCGCAAAAACGCACAAAACGAGCCGCTTTTTTGGATGAATTGACGTCCAAAACCCCTGCCAGGTTCATCGGTTGGTTGGCCACAATGCCAATGCTGCGCCCCGCTAGCCGGGCAAAACCCACAACGATGTTCTCCGCGTACTGCTCATGAATCTCAAAAAACGATTCCGAATCTGTGATGCCCGCAATCACTTCCTTGATATCGTACGGATGGTTGGCGTTTTCCGGAACGATGCTACTCAGTTCATCCCGGTATTCGTCGCCCAGTTCGTAGGGCAGGGTAGGGGCCTTGTCAGCACAGTTCTGTGGAATGTAAGACAGCAGTTTCTTAAGCTTGAAAATGCAGTCCATGTCGTTGGCCGCAGTCAGGTGGGTCACGCCTCTTTTACTGGCGTGGGTACTTGCTCCACCGAGTTCTTCACTCGTAACTTCTTCATTCGTAACGGTTTTTACCACGTTGGGGCCGGTCACGAACATATACGAGCTGCCCTCCACCATCA
>JALHPW010000286.1 GCA_022842255.1 Saprospiraceae bacterium
ACGCCGATTATGTAGAAACCTTTGGACTGAAACTGGTGGCAGGACGTAACCTGCAACCCAGCGATTCTGTGCGTGAATTCCTCGTCAATGAAACCTTTGTTAAAAAGCTAAACCTCGCCTCGCCCGAGGACATTTTGAACAAAACCATCTCGGTGGGTCAGGAAGAAGCTCCGGTGGTAGGTGTGCTTCGAGATTTCCATAACTGGAGCCCCGCCGAGCCGATTTCGGCCATTGCCATTGGATCCCATGCTGACAGTTATTCTACCTGTGCCATCCAACTAAACCCTGGCAATCCCACACCCGTTTTGGCGCAAATCCGGCAAGTCTGGGAAAGCCAATATCCCGATCATTTTTACGAACAGGAATTTATGGACGAGCGCATGGGGGAATTTTTGGAGACCGAAACCATGATCCTGCGCCTGGTGCGCAGCTTCGCTGGCATTGCCATATTCATCGGTTGTTTGGGTCTGTATGGATTGGCCGCGTTCATGGTGACCCGCAAACGCAAGGAGGTAGGCATCAGAAAGACCCTTGGGGCGAGTATTTCAGGTATCCTTTGGCTTTTTGGGAAAGAATACGCGCGCTTAATCTTCATCGCTTTCCTGATTGCCGCACCGCTTGCGTGGTGGCTGATGGAAGCCTGGTTGCAGGATTATTCCTACCGGGTTTCGGTGGGGGCCGGCGTATTCCTGATTTCCTTGCTAACCACCATAGCCGTGGCTTCCCTGACCGTAGGCATTCAAAGTGTCCGGGCAGCTCTAGCCAATCCGGTGAAGTCTTTGCGAAGCGAATGAGCTGGGAATTGGGGATTTGGTTAGTTGGGGATTTGGTTAACTGGGTGGCCAAGCTTGGATGCTCGAATAACCAAATCCCCAACTAACCAAATCCCCAATTTACCCCACCTCCATCCGATACCCCACCCCATGCACGGCTACCAAACGAACCGAGGGGTCGTCGCGCAAGAGCTTGCGGAGTCGGGATACGAAGACATCCACACTTCGGCCCACTAGGACGCCTTCGTCGGCCCATACCTGCTGAAGGATTTGACTGCGTTCGAGCAGTTGGTTGGGGTGACTGACGAACAAGTGCAGCAATTTGGCTTCCCGATAGGTCAGTAGATGCCGGATTTTACCACATACAAGCGATTGATTGGTCAAATCAAGGCTAGAATTGCCAAAAGCAATGGCTTGGTCGCCCACCTCAGACGATAGCGATTCAGAGCGCCTCGGTTTTAGTCTAAACACCACAAAGCCCAGCCCTAACAAGACGCTCAACCCTGCCAAACCAAACCAATAAACAGGCAAACGCGCGTGCTCCGATGCCGCAAAGCTGACTTGAATATCATAACAACCCGCTTGCATGTCGCGCCCCCCACAAGCCACATCCTGGTGTTCTTTAAAATCCAGGGCATGGTACCCCAGTTGAAGTTCGCCATTGTTGCAGCTGTACACCGCTACCTCATAAACGTCTTGCACACCGTGCAAATCAAACGACTCCTGCAGCAACTTTGGAAGTTGGTCGTAATCAAACGAATGTTCCATCCGCAGCACCCAAACGTTGACTTCCTTGCGCCGCACGGGTTCGATGCGCGAACTGGTATCCCCTGCAGCGGCAAGCAATTGGTGTGCCGTGCGACGGAGCGCCAAATTGATTTTTGTGTCTGGTAATTCAGCAGGCGGCGTGGGGATAGCGGCAAAAAACCAAATGGCCAAAGGCGATAAGATCAAGGGCAAAACCCAAAAACCCAGCCCGCCAGCGTACAAGTTTTTCAAACGATCGAAGTTCATGGTACAAAAATACAATGAATTCTGCACCTGACGCCAGCAAGACCTACCCAATAAGCCAATGATGAGTTCCTTCATTTCACCAAAATTTCATTGTGCGGGAAGGCGTATTCATCATCTAGGGTCAGCAACACGATATGGTCGCCTTTTTTGCAACGCGCCAATACTTTTTGAATGTCCAATTGTTTGTACGTCTCTTTGGAAAACATGGTCAGGGTCCTGGTGTTTTGGTCGCGCAGGGCCACCATAAACTTGACTTTTGCCACCGGGAAACTATTGGTGGGCGACAAATCGGCGGTGCAAACGCTGAGCACACCAGTAGCCGTTTGCGGAAGGGAACACTTGCCATCAGGGGTGTATTCGTCTACCACCATTTTGTTGTCGAGGAATGCGGCAGTACAGTTGCTGAAGGCCTCCTGAGCGGAGCAAGCCACCTGGAGATGGAGGCCTAAAAAGAGGCAAAGGAGCAATTTTAAACTGTTCATGTTCGGGTTGTTTTTGTGAATGAAACAATGTCGGACAAAAGTATTAGCAGCATTTTGTCGAACCCTAAGCAGCCCGTAAAAGCTTGTAAAGGACTTGTAAAACATCTTTTTAGGGCCATTTTGGATGTTATCGCAAGCCTACCAATCCCTCGTCCGTTCTCGCACGGCCCTGTCCGAATTCGGACATAAAATGCGATCAAAATTTTAGATAAATCGTTGATATTCAGTGCAAATTTAAACAGGCACAATATCTGCGCAAGCTATAAGCCGTAACTCCAATACAACTTTAAACCGCATTGAATATGGCCTATATCGCAGTTCCCATCCCCAACCTGCCGGGGAAACAGGATATCGAAATCGAAGTTACCATCAACGGTGCCAGACAGCAAATGCACTACCGCGTGGAATTGCTGCATTGGGCGGATTGCCCAACCCCGACGGCCGACCGTGTGGAATGCATCCAACACCTGCTCAGTAGTTACGACCAGGAATGGGCGCTTTACTATATCGGTGCGCCTACGGATGATTTTGTGCCCATCACATTTGTTAAAAAAGAAGAGATGGCGATGCAACGAAGGATGCTTCGAGGGGAAGCCGCATGAGCCTTTAGATTGGTTTTCAGAGCGAAATTGGCATTAAGCCCAGCGCCACTCACACACCATACGCTATGCTAAACAATTACCTTACCATTGCCCTGCGCAACCTCCGCAAAAACCCTCTCTATTCCGGACTCAACATCCTCGGCTTGTCGCTCGGTGTGGCATCCTGCCTCCTTATCCTCCTGTACGTGACCCATGAACTGAGCTACGACCGGTGGAACCCAACCGCGGAGCGTATAGTACGCCCGGTGGCCGATATCAACTTTGGTGGCCAGCATTTCGAATTGGCTGTTGTTTCGTCCATCATAGGGCCAGATGCTGCCAAAGAGCTTCCCGACATCCAACAGTGGTGCCGCTTTCGGCAGTACAGCAGCTTGCTGGTTAAAAGGGACGGGACAGGACAGTTGAATTTCCGGGAGAACCACGCCTTGACGGTCGATAGCACTTTTTTTGAACTGTTCCCGCTGAAGGTATTGGAGGGCGATGCGGTTCGTTGCCTGACTCAGCCCAATACCATGGCGATTTCGCGGAGCAGGGCGGAGAAATATTTTGCCTCCGCCCAGATGGCCTTGGGACAAACCTTGGTACTGGACAATACGGAACGCCGACAAATCACAGCCGTTTACGAGGATATGCCTGTGAATTCCCATTTCCAGGCCGATTTTTTGCTGTCCATGCACGGAAATGAAGAGGTAACCTCAGACCCACCATTTTGGGCTTCCAACAACAACTTCCAAACCTACTTTTTGCTTCGAAAAGGGGTTTCAATTGAAGCTTTCAATCAAAAATTCCAAAAACTCGCGCGCGAAAAAATCGCCATCACCGCCCAACAATTCGGAGGCTCTAGCCTTGAAGACTTGGAAAAAACCGGCCAACATGCCCGTTTGAACCTGCAAAACCTGCCAGATATTCACCTGCACTCCGACCTCACCGCAGAACTCGCGCCCAACGGTAATATCCGCTATGTGTGGATTTTCAGTGCCATTGCGGCCTTCATCCTGCTCATCGCCTGTATCAACTTCATGAACCTCGCTACGGCTCGTTCTGCTGGCCGGGCCAAAGAAGTAGGGATGCGCAAGGTGCTCGGCAGTGGGCGTAAGGCGCTCATAGGGCAGTTCCTGGCAGAATCGTTTGTGATTTCATCGGTAGCGGTTGCGATTGCCCTTGGGCTGGCATCGCTTGCCATGCCTTGGTACCGTGAGCTGAGCGGTCGTGATTTGTACATGCCCTGGGCCAACTCCACTTTTTGGGCTTCCCTGGTAGGTGGCACTACCCTGGTCAGTTTAATGGCAGGCAGTTACCCGGCCTTTTTCCTCTCAGCTTTTGATTCGCTGAAGGTACTGAAAGGACAGGTTTCGGGATTGAGCCGAGGAAGTGGTTTTCGGAGCACCCTGGTAGTGTTTCAATTCAGTGTCTCGGTGGCATTGATTGTCTCTACAATGTTGGTTTTCAAGCAATTAAGCTACATTCAGAACAAGAAACTAGGGTTTGACAAAAGCCATGTCCTCATTTTGGAAGATGCCTATGCCTTGGGCGATAAAATCTATTCGCTCAAGCAGGACATGCTCCAGCACCCGGCCATAGAAAGCGCTACCGTTTCGGGTTCGCTGCCCGTACCCTCCAACCGCAACGACCTGGGATTTTACAAACGGCGCTCAATGGACCAGGAAAACACTGTGAGCATGCAACGGTGGCGGGTGGATAGCGATTACCTGCGCACGTTGGGCATGGAAATCAAACAAGGGCGAAGCTTTGATCCAAGCCGGGTAACGGACAGTTCCGGTGTGATCATCAACGAGGCTGCCGCCAAACTTTTTGGGTTCGAAAATCCAATCGGTCAAAAAATATACACCTTGGATGGCGACTTGCAAGGCAGGCCGGGGCCCAATGATTTTACCGAACTTGAAATCATCGGGGTCGTAAAGGATTTCCACTGGTCGAGTTTGCGCGACAATATTGGCTCCTTGTGTTTTCAATTGGGCCATTCCAGGAGTTTGGCAAGTTTCCGGTACAAGGGAGAGGAAACTGCTTCCGTCATTGCGGCACTGGAAAAATCATGGAAAAGCTATTCCACCGAACAACCTTTTAACTATCGTTTCCTGGACGATTCCTTTGCCGAAATGTATAAAGCAGAACAGCAGGTAGGTAAAATTGCGGGGATTTTTGGCCTTTTATCGGTTTTGATTTCCTGTCTTGGCTTGTTTGGGTTGGCAGCTTATACCACCGAGCAACGCACCAAAGAAATTGGCATCCGCAAAGTATTGGGTGCTTCTGTATCCGGAATTACCGGACTGTTGGCCAAAGATTTTTTAAAGCTGGTGTTGATCGCCATCCTTATATCATCGCCCATTGCCTATTATTTCATGAACCTTTGGTTGGCTGATTTTGCCTATCGTATTGATATTCAATGGTGGATGTTCGTGGTAGCTGGTGTGGTCGCGGTGACCATCGCGTTTTTGACCGTGAGTTTTCAAAGTATCAAGGCTGCCTTGGCCAATCCAATCAAATCTCTGCGCAACGAGTGAGTTTTGAACCGCGACGACCTCAAACCACGCTTAAATGCTAAAATTCGAACAAAAAAAACCACACCCCAGGCTTCGAAACTACATTCGAAGCTATTGGCTGATGGAAGGCGATGGTTCGGAAGAACACCTGGATTTGCTGGTACCGGATGGATACCCGGAGTTGTTTTTCATCCTGAAAGAATCCCTAAAAATGGAGCGGTTTTCGGGAGGGAAACAATGGAGCCCGTTTGTGGAAGGCGGACTGATTGGGCAGGCTACTGCTCAATTCACCTTTCAGCCTACCCCCTATTCCAAAATGTTGTTTGTCAAATTGTATCCCTGGACGCCAAATCAATTATTCGGCATCCCCAGCTGGAAACTCAACGATTTGGCCATCGACCTAGGAGCTGCCACCAAGGACCTGAGTTTTCGGCGCTTAAACGAACAGGTGTGCAACAGTGAAAACCTGAGCGACATCGCTGCGCTGCTCGATGCGTTTTTTCTGAAGAAACTGAGTGAGGCACCGCCCTCAAACTCCTTTTTGACATTTGCCGTCCGACAGATTTATGCCAGCGATGGGACCCTCAGCATCGACGGACTCACCAAGCACGTACACGCTACGCGTCGGTATGTCGAGAAGGTTTTTAAGGAGAAAATAGGCATGTCGCCCAAGCAGTATGCACAAATCATACGGGTAAAAAAGACCTCCATGTACTTACTAGACCCGCGTTTTCAATACAATATCCGGGAAATTGCCCACCGATTGGATTACTACGACCAGAGCCATTTGCTCAAAGATTTCAAGGCAGTCATGGGGCAATCCCCCTCTGTTTATTTGCAACGGGAGGTCGGTTTTTCAAAATCTGACCTAATGTCGTATTTGGACCAATGGGACTATTCCTGATTCCTGTTCGCATTTTTACCAATGTGCACGATGTGGGCATTTGAATTTTGCTACCTCATTTAAATAGCACATTGATTATGATGAAATTACGTTTTTTACTGGCCATAGCCTGCCTGTTTGCATTCCAATCCAAACCCCACGCACAAGGGGTGCCACCCGCTTTGGAAGCGGCTTTCAACCTAACGCTCAAAGCACAACGCAATGCCTTGGGTGTCAAATCCTTAAGCGCAGCCGTTCAATTGTCGAACGACTCCGTTTGGGCGGGTGCGTATGGCATTTCTTCCACGTTCCCGCAGGACAGTGTGACCCCCGACCACGCGTATGCCATCGGGAGTGTCACCAAAACCATCACCGCGGCCTGTATCCTACAATTGGCCGACGAGGGGGTATTG
>JALHPW010000287.1 GCA_022842255.1 Saprospiraceae bacterium
CTTGTGTCAAGATTGTAAAATTACAGTCACGATTTTTATCAAACTATTTCTTATCTTTATGGAGAAAATTGAAATTCCAGTACAACTAAAGGACTTGTTAGAAGGTAGCCGCTATCAAGCCTGTATTCAAGCCCTTGTTTATCGGACAAGCGAAATTCTAGCAGATAATAAGTTGCCTTTCTTTCCTGATTATACAGACCATGGCATAGACCATATAAATTGTGTATTAATATCTGAAATTGAACTTATCCCCCAGGCAGTTTGGGAGATTAATCAAAAGAAACCTAACTCGCGAGCACTTTGTGATAGTGATGCTGCTATAATAATTGGAGCTACATTGCTGCATGATATTGCAATGCACTTACGCCCTGATGGGTTTTGTGAACTAATTGGAGTAGGTTCTCGGTTTAAACCTTTGCCTTGGTTTAATGAAAATCAAGAAGGCCATTATGCCGATCGCCATTGGAATGAATTATGGGAAGACTATGAACGAGAAGCAAGGCGATTTAGCGATAGCCAGCTAGCTAACATTATTGGAGTAGCGTCAGTTGATGATGGATGGAAATATGAATATCTTCCATTTGATACACATGAATGGACGTTAAACCATTGCTTGATTATTGGCGAATTCATTCGCCGTCATCATGCCCGATTGGCGCATGAAATAGCTGTTTATGGCTTTCCTGGACTAGTACCTGGTGAGAATGCTGGTCAGTTTCCTGCTATGGGCAATGACTTTGTTGAGTTGGCAGACTTAATAGGGCTTACCGCCCGCTCGCATGGAATGTCTCTCCGTGTCTGTAAATCATATTTAGACTCCCATGAAATTTTTGTTGGAGACCTAAGACCTTTAGGGTCAGCTGTGTTTTACCCCATGGCATTACTGCGTGTTGCTGATTATTTTCAGATTACCCAGAAAAGAGCTCCCTCAGTATTACTCCAATTACGAAACCCTCAGAGTCCAATTTCAGTTCAGGAGTGGAATAAACATCATTTTGTTCTGAGTATTGGTCCAACGATTAACCCTCTAAGCAAAAAGGTTACAGTAACCAATAATTTGAGTTTGAGCATTTATCTTCAACTTCAAAAATTATTGGAAGGGCTTCAATCTGAATTGGACCATGCCTCTGCAATTTTGGAAGAAATTTATGGATCGAGAACAAATGGAAATCTAGATTGCCTTAAATTATCAACATTAAGAGTGGTGTCCAATCTTCAAAGTCCCACTTTTCGAGATAAACTTCCATTTGAACCAATTGAAACAGGATTCACCGCGGACCCAAATTTGCTTAAGCTCCTTGTAGAGCCATTGTACGGTAAAGAACCTGGAGTTGGCGTTCGTGAATTGATGCAAAATGCGATAGATGCTGTTTGCGAATTAGAAGAATGGTGCATTAAACATCAAATAGATGTAAAATTGCTTGATTTATCTGAACAAGACGGTGATGTATTGGTAGAGTTTGAAAAACGTGAAGATTCGTCGTGGCTCTTAAGAGTTTCTGACAGAGGGATTGGAATGACGAGCTATACTATTCAGAATTATTTCATGCGAGCCGGGGCCTCCTTTCGTAATAGTTCAGAGTGGACTAGAAATTTCATGGATGAGGGTAAAAAACCTCGAGTAATTCGTTCAGGACGATTTGGTATTGGGGCTTTTGCAGTATTTCTACTTGGGTCAACTTTTCGACTCCATACTCGTTATATTGGCAATGATAAAACCCAAGGTTTTACAGTAGAAGCATCAGTTAATAGTCAGCTCGTAGAAATAAAACGCAATAAATCATTGCCAATTGGAACGACTATTGAAATAGTGTTGAGCAGCGATTCAGTGGATTTACTTGGGCTTGAAAATGAAGATTTACATTGGACTATTGATAAACTAAATTGGTTTTGTTGGGATTGGCCTAAAATCAAGGTTCGCATAAAAATTGAGAATGAGATAAAAGAGTTGACTCAAATTTATTCCTTGCCTGTTCGTAATAGCCATTTTCAACCCGAGTGGTCTGTTATTTCAAATCAAGGGTTTGATGCTGTTTACTGGACGTTTAAGAGGTTTCCAGAACTATCATGTAATGGCCTGATTGTAAAATACCCAGATTACAAATATTCTCTTATGCAAAATAATCATTGGTGGCCATCTGATTTTCCGCTCTCATCCCCAAATATTTCAATTAGGGATAGATCAGCTGTTCTTCCTTTGACGATTCAAAGGTATACGCTCTCGCAGCCAAACCTTCCCTTCATCGATGAATTAACTCAGGACGTGATACTTTCATTTATTGCTCATTCGCTTGTGTGTGGGCCAAGTTCGTATTTGGAATTACCTTCTTCAGATAATATATACCCACTTTTTCGTAAAGATGACTACAAAAATTATGGACATGGCCCATTGGTTTGGTGCGCTACCCCTATGGAAATGGTTCCATTAGATCCTTGGTGCTACTCGCTCCTCAATGTAGAATCATATCTTGTTTATGGGGGAGGCGTGGTAGATATTAGAGGAGGCCAATTTTCTACAAATAAATGTAAAAAAATACTTTATAACAACCCTGATTTAAAAGAGCAGTTGGGAATGACAGGTTGTGCTATTATGCCTTGGTTATTTAAATTGGAAGCAAATGATGATAATTACTCCAATAGTGAAGATATGAAACTTAATGATGGCCTACTATTTGATGCTATTTCAACTGAAATAGAGAAGAATCTTGCAATGCTTATTAGCGAAGGCATAAGCATGCTAGGGCACCAAATAGAATCTGCAAAAATTGTTGCTTCTGCTAGCTCAGGACTTAAATTTGGGGGTTCCAGAAAGCGTCTTAAAGATGAATTAAAAGAGATACTTGACAGTGTTAATCTGACAATGAAGAAACAAATCTCTAATAGTCGGAGTGGCTTTGAGATGACGTTAAAATCAGGTGCGCCAAACTCCCAAATATCCTTGGACTCCTTGTTGAACATCTTATTACCTTCAGAGAAAAGCATAGATAAGAAGAGTTCTGACGTTCTGGAACGTCTGGCAGATATTAGTGTGTTTTTTGTTGCGGAGATAAAAACAAAACATGAAAAATGTTCACCTTCTTCCTTGGTGGCTAAAGTTTGGAATGATTATCTGGGACCGAAAGCAATCCCTTTTGATCCGAACAAAAGGCAAGAACTAATTGCTAATGGATGCAAACACCCAGAATTAAAACGGCATATTGAAGCATGGAAAAAAATGAAATCAATTAGGGGGCGCAAAAAAGCAAATACTTCCAAGTGATTGGTTTGAAGACAGGAATTAGCCTAAATAATTTTGAATTAAGTTTTGGCCACGATTTTCCCATCAAAACGGACTAACCACCTCCACCTCCCCAAGTCCCGCCCCGGCAAACCCCGCACGATTTCCACCGTTTCCACGCTCAACCGAATGACCGAGAGCAACAAATTCAAAATGTAACGCGGGTTGTCCACCTCGGCAGCCCAATCGTTAGGGTCGTTGCGGATGCCGCTCTCTTTGTGGGTTGTAATGGCGTAGCATTTCATGACCCATTCCATGACGGCTTTACTTCCAAAGCGCCTCTTGTTCCCATCCTGGCAGAAATCCCATTGTTTGCAAGTTGGCAGTTGGGTTTGACACTAGCAGTTCCTGAATTTTACGGCTGAAATTGTTGCCAGGGCTGATTCGATTCAGGAAAAAGCGGATGCAGCAGCAAAGTGAGCTAAAAATTTTATGTGGTTCGCTCAAAAACTTGTCCGAAAGCCAAGCATCATTAACCTTATGAGGCAAGACCGGAATAATGGTTATCGGCCTGTTCCAAAGTCTGCTATGGTGGGCGCAAATATTTCGGATGTGACTAAATGTCTTCATCCAACTCTCCAAAACAAACGGATGACCAAGCCCAAAATGCTTGGCAACCTGTTTCTTCTCAGGTCCCAAATTCAGATTGTCGTACATCTTCGAGAGCGTACCGAGGGTACTGACCTCCAATGACATCCAAGCAGGAGGTCGTCCTGGATTCGTGTACTTTGACTTGTAATGTTTGATAAATTCCTCCTGCGAGCGGCGGATTTCCCTGTCGAGGTTTTCTATGTCGCCCTTGAACAGCTGCGGGTTGCGAAAATGGGTGGCATCCTCATACCAATGGCTTCCAAATTGAATGGAATAGCAATAAATAATTTGCGTCCGAAGCGCAATTTCGATTTTTTCAAGCGCGTCAAAAGTGATTAATCGCAACTTCCGATCTAAAATATAGTCTTCCAAAACACGTCGAAAAGGAGTTGGTCGCCAAAATGGGTGGTTGGGGTCAGCGTTGTTTTGGTAAGGGAAGGTGTATGCCCGAAGCCGATAATAACTGATGTGCGATAGGTAATGTGCTGCAGCTGTTTTGTCGGAAAATACCATGCCACGGCGTTCGAGTGCGGCAATTTGGTCTGAAATGGAAAGCGGAGGTTTCGAATATTTCATCGGTATTAAAAAGAAAACCCGCCCGGGTGCGCTTGCAAGCAGAGGCGTGGCAGGTCTTATTAAGTGCAAAGTTGCTTGTTTTTAATGCAACTTTCAAAGTTTTATCTCAAAAATCTCAAAACGGACTAACCACCTCCACCTCCCCAAATCCCCCACCCGGCAAACCCCGCACGATTTCCACCGTTTCCACGCTCAACCGAATGACCGAGAGCAACAAATCCAAAATGTAGCGCGGGTTGCCCACCTCGGCTGCCCAATCGTTTGGGTCGTTGCGAATGCCGCTTTCTTTGTGGGGCGTAATGGCGTAGCGTTCTATGACCCACTCAATGGCTGATTTGCCGTTGACCTGATACTCGTATGCCAGGGCGGGGATGTTCTCCACCACGATTTGACTATTGAACAGGATTTTGCTTTTATCGTTTTTCGAGGGGAAGCGCATCTTTTCAACTTGGAAATGCCCGCTTTCCGCCCCTCGCACCGTGACCCCGATGGCTTCGGCGGATGGCGCGTTTTGGAAGTCGTCGTAGCCGAGGTGCAGTTTGGCAAGCTCGCGGCCTGCCTTGCTGAATTTCCAGAAATCAGCAGGTACTTCCACCAAGGGCAGCCGAGGCAGCATCTTTTTTAAGTCGCTCGAAAAGCGGGTGCGGTAGTCGGGACTATGCAAGAAACCGTAGACGTAGTAAAAAATATCCTCTTTGCTCACGCGCTCCCCATAGCGCGACCGCGCTTGTGTGAGGATGAAATCAGAAATCCCGTCGCGGCGGATGTGTTCGTTTTCATTGGCCGCATCGAAAAGCGAGGGTGCGGCTTTGGCGCGTTCTTCGTAGTAGTAGAGGGGGAAGGCTTGGGTGTCACCATTGAAATGCAAGTCAGGTACACAATCAGTCATTAAAACTGACAAACCTGAATTTGTTCCTGATACGCAAATAACTCTGTTTTCAGTTGTGGATGAAGGAAATAGTTTGGGGATTTGATAAACACGTTCATTCAAACTCCGGTTGAAATAAAGTATCTGCTTAAAAAAGGGCCTATAAACCGAGACAATCACACTTTGTTGCTCGAATCTGTATTCTTTGTTGGTTTCAATTCCATTTATCGGGTTATCAGACCAACTGAATTTTGTGTTGTCATAGGATACAAACTCTCTGACTTTCAAATTTGGCATTTCTTTTTTAGCCTCCAAGAATGCCTTCCGTTGGTCGTTGTAAAAACCCAAAGTCCGCTGAATGTTAGTTTCCAACCTTTTTTTTGAAGAATTATAGCACCATGCGTCGCGCTGTGTTTTCACACCATTGGAATAAAATGGGATAAAAAAGGTCTTGTTATTCGTTTTGTCGTCTTTGTCTCCAATCGCCAAAAACTCCCCAAAAGCATCATCCCGCAAATTCAACCAGTCCCCGTGTTCGTTGGGTTGCAGGATTTGCCAGCCCATTTCAGCGTTTTCTACTGAGCCGAATTTCTGGACAATGCCAAGTTTTTCCTCGCGGCTGAGATAGTCACCAATATCGTGGTAATGAATCGTTGCCGCCCCTCCCCGGCCCTCTCCAACCGGGAGGGAGTTGGGGTTTTTTACCAAAAAAGTAATGGCAATGGGGGTTCGCGAACCAGAGCCGAAGATTTTGCCGCCCTCTTTCCGGGACAGCTCTCCGCTCGTGCGCTGGTTGCCGCGCAAATTGAAAATGTAAATGGCGGAAAATTCCTTTTCCAAACATTTACGGAAGCCGTCGGCAGCATTGCCGTCAATCCATGCGCCATTGGATACAAACGCAATTATGCCGCCGTTTTGGGGGTCGAGTCGGTCGGTTGACCATCGAAAGGCTTTGATATAGGAATCGTAGAGAGAGTTTTTGTTGGTGGCATCGGTCGCGGCGGCATAGGTTTTGGCTATACGACCATCCAACACTTTATACTCTTGGTTTTGTGCGTTGTCATTCGCGGATTTCTGCCCAACGGAGTAGGGCGGGTTGCCAATAATCACCCGAAGCGGAGCTTTTTTCTGTGCCAATACCCGCTCGCTGTTTTGGGGGAACATGGCGGAAAAGAGTTTTTCGCTTTCGTCGGTTTCTCCCAATTGGAAAGTATCAGTCAACACAATGCCATCAAAGGGAATGTAATTGGCTTTGCCAATGCCGTCGTCCGGGTCGGGCGTAGCATCGTGGAACGCATTTTCGATATTGACGGCAGCAATGTAGTAAGCCAGCAAAACGATTTCTT
>JALHPW010000288.1 GCA_022842255.1 Saprospiraceae bacterium
AAGGCAAATACCAGGTTGAAATTTTCAACAAAGGTTACCTGGTGGGCACTGGCAACTTCAACTTGAAATAATTTAGGCAGAAATTGCTTGGCAAAAGCCAGCAGCGGCGGCGCGATTTGATCGCGCCGCCGCTTTTTTGTTTTTCAGAACCGAGCCAAATTTGAGAAAAAACTACTTTTGCACCCAAAGTGTATTTTTTACATCAAGGTCTTGACCGTACCGCTCCTCGAATCAGCCCTCGGGCAAAATCCATGGGATGTGCGAGCAGCCTATTTTTCTAACAAATCCTCCCTCTGCAAAATGGTCATCATTGCCGACTGCGGTTCTACAAAATGTGACTGGTTACTCTCTCATGGAGGGCGCGACCAGCAACTTGAGAATACTGTAGGTTTTAGCCCCTTTTTCCACACTACCGCTGAGATACGCGATATCATCGAAGACCAGCTGCTCCCTAAATTACAGGCAGAAGAGGTCACAGAAGTTTATTTTTATGGCACAGGCGTGCACGATGCGCATCGAGCCGAAATCGTAGCTGCGGCACTGCGGGCCTGCTTTCCAAAGGCAAAAGCAGAAGTAGAGCATGACCTGTTGGGCGCTGCACGGGCTGTTTGTGGCCGTAATGCTGGCATTGCTTGCATCTTGGGCACTGGTTCTAACAGCTGCTATTATGATGGCGTGCGCATCCTCGACAATGTACCTTCCTTGGGCTGGTTGTTGGGCGATGAGGGCAGCGGCACCCATTTGGGCAAAGCTTTGCTCCGTTCCTGGTTTTATCGCGAATTGCCCGCCGATTTGGATGCGGCCTTTAAAGCGGAACATCCCGAAGGCGCCCATGCCATCAAAGATCGGGCGTACGAGAAGGGGGCAAATGCCTACCTTGCTACCTTTACGCGTTTTTTGGGCGACCATATGCAGCACCCTTTCATCCAAAAGCTGGTTTCTGATTGCCTGGGCGAGTTTTTGGACCGGCATGTGTGCAAATACCAAGGGTACCAACACGTTCCGGTACATTTTGTAGGTTCCATTGCCCACCATTTTCAGGAAATCCTGGCCAAATGTATGGACGAGCGCCGACTGCAATTGGGCCAAATCGTCAGAAAACCAATCTATCCACTGGCAGAGTTTCACATGGGCGCTGCGGATTGAACCAATTTATTCAACAGAAATGGCAAAAGCAACAAAAGAAATAAAACGTATCGCCGTGTTTACCTCTGGCGGTGATGCGCCAGGTATGAATGCGGCCGTACGGGCCATCGTACGCAATGCGTTCAACAACGACTTACACATTTACGGCATCATGCGTGGTTACGAAGGGATGATCGATGGCAACATCCGTAGACTCGAAACCACCGATGTAGGCAACATCATCCACCGCGGTGGCACCGTGTTAAAAACCGCTCGTAGCCAACGGTTTATGACCCCAGAAGGTCGTAAACAAGCCTATGAAAATTTGGTAGACAACGACATAGATGCCCTTATCGCAATTGGCGGAAATGGTACCTTCACGGGCGCCATGAAGTTTATTGAAGAATATCCGGATATCCCGGTGGTAGGGATTCCCGGCACTATTGACAACGATCTTTTTGGGACCGATTTTACCATCGGATTTGACACCGCAGTGAACACCGCCGTCCAGGCAGTGGACAAAATTCGCGATACCGCCGACTCCCACAACCGCCTCTTTTTTGTGGAAGTGATGGGCCGACATTCTGGGTTTATTGCCTTACATACGGCCATAGCGGGTGGAGCTGGCGGTGTGTTGATTCCAGAAGAAGAAACTTCCATCGACGATTTGGTAAAACTCCTGAAAAGAGGGGCCAAACGCGCAAAACTTTTCAGTATCGTCATCGTGGCCGAAGGCAACAAAATGGGCACCGTCTATGACATTGCCCACAAAGTGGAAGAAAAAATTGACCTCTACGACGATATCAAGGTAACCGTAATCGGGCACTTGCAACGTGGTGGGTCACCCAGTACCCTCGACCGCGTATTGGCGTCCGTATTGGGCTTCACCGCAGTAGAGGCCCTGATGGCCGGAAAATCCGGGGTGATGGTCGGCATTAAAAACAACAATGTAGACTATACCCCATTTGCGGAAGCAATTGCCAAAAGCAAGCCTTTGAACAAAGATTTGCTGCGTATGGCGCATATTTTGGCGCAATAGGTTTTTACGGTACACGGTTTACGGTTTGCGGTATACGGTTTATGGTGGGCGGCTTTTGGCAGACGATTGGTGCTTGTCGACCAATTGCCTTGAATTTTTAGTCGTGTACCGTGTACCGTGTGCCGCAAACCCTAAACCGTCCACCCTATACCGTGTACCGTCCACCGTCCACCCTCACCCCGGTTGCTCCCAAAGTTCAATTTTGTTGCCTTCAGGATCCATTACCCAGGCAAACTTCCCGAACTCCTCGCTGACCGGCTCTCCAATGAGCGGCACACCTTCTGCACGCAATGCCTCGACCAAGGCATCCAAATCGTGTACACGGAAATTGATCATGAAAGAGGATTCAGATGGCGCAAAATATTCGGTGTTAGGGCCAAAAAAACTGAGGTTGGAACATGCCTGTGGGTTGGGATCGTCCTTATAAAAAAATTGTATGCCCCAGCTTTCCAAGTCTATTCCAAGATGTTTGGTGTACCAGGTACGGGTTTCTTCAAGATGCTGGCATTTGATAAAAACACCGCCTAAGCCGATTACTTTTTTCATAAATGGTGTGGTTGATTTTTAGTGGTCATTGGGTCATTAGGGGTCATTGGGTCATTAGCGGTCATTGGGGGCATGGGCAAAAGTAGTTGGTATGCGCAAACGAAATTCAAAAATAGCGTCGCTGCTTGCAGGGGCCGGATAGGGATGGCTACATTTGCCCACTTTTATGGAAAAAACGCTCGAACAATTTAGCCAAGTGGTAGGTCGCTGCCGCGATTTATTTGTCAAAAAAACAAGCGATTACGGCACAGCCTGGCGCATCCTGCGTCCTTCCAGTATAACAGACCAACTGTATATCAAAGCTTTACGCATTCGAAGCATTGAAGAAAAAGGTGCCCAAAAAGTAGACGACCCGATAGAAAGCGAGTTTGTGGGCCTGGTCAATTACAGTGTGCTGGCCCTGATTCAACTGTCACTGCCAGAAGACGCCCCGCTTGAACTCGCCCCCGCAGAAGTATCTGTACTATTTGACCAACATATCCAGGAAAACATCCGCCTCCTTCAAGCCAAAAACCACGATTACGGCGAAGCCTGGCGCTTGATGCGGGTAAGTAGCATGACCGACCTTATCCTTCAAAAACTCCTGAGAATCAAACAGATAGAAGATAATTCGGGCCAAACCATCGTATCAGAAGGCTTGGAAGCAAATTACCGCGATATCATCAATTATGCAGTATTTGCGCTTATTAGGCTTACTATTGAGCGTTGACTATTGACTATTGACCGTTGACTATTGACCCTTGACTAATAACCATTAACAAATAACCAAATAACCAACTCAACAATTCAACTACAATGACGTCTCTCCCTACACTACTCATCTCCTTTGCTATCGTTGGTGCCATCCTTACCGCTTGGACGGTTTGGAAGAAAAAAACCAACTCAACATTTTGGACCTTCCTCCAGCACTTTTGTGGGGTCTGGTTCATCTTTTCCGGCTTGGTAAAAGCGGTAGACCCCATCGGCACGGCCTATAAAATGGTAGATTATTTTGGTGCCTTCGAAACCACTTTTGCTGGCCTCGACAATTTTTTCAAAGGAATGGCCACGCTTTTCCCTTGGTTGGCCAAATCAAGTGAAGGGTTCTCCATCGCAATGATCGTGTTTGAAATCGTCATTGGGGCAATGCTCATGGTGGGATACTCCCGCAAATGGACCGCATGGCTGTTTTTCCTGCTCGTGTTCTTTTTTACCATCCTCACAGGCTTCACGTTCCTGACAGGGTATGTGCCTACGGATGCCAATTTCTTTGATTTTGCCAAATGGGGACCTTATGTGAAGGAACACATGCGCGTCACGGATTGTGGTTGTTTTGGTGATTTCATCAAACTTGACCCCAAGATTTCTTTCTTTAAAGACCTGGGATTGATGGTGCCGGCCTTGCTATTTATTTGGCGTTCGCGCAACATGCACCAACTGTGGACACCCCGAGTCCGAAATACCATCGTCGGATTGGTAACAGCAGCCACCTTGTTGCTCTGCGTACGGAATACTTATTGGGATTTGCCGATGGTCGATTTTCGTCCGTTCAAAATCGGCAGCAACGTCCGCGCCCAGAAAGAACTGGAGGCCAGCGCAAAAATCGATATCCTGGGCTGGGTCCTGGAAGACACCATCAACCATGTAAAAATCAAATACATGGAGCCAGAACCCGGTAAAATCACCTATTACAAGGAGTATACCGCCGCCAAGGGCTGGAAAGTCCGCGAACAAATCAAAACTGATTTTTACATCCTCAAGGACAGTGTAAAAGTGCCCATTACCAAAACCAAAGTCAGCGAGTTCGCCGTAGAAAGCGCCGATAACGGGGAGGTAACGGAAGACCTGTTGAACGAGAAAAACTATAGCCTGATGATTGTTGCGTATCATTTGGAAGGTGAAAAGAACACGGTCAGTTACACGGTTCAAGACACTACCTGGACAAACGACACCATCGCAATCACCGCAGATTCTTTCCGCTTACAGCCCCGTGTGGTCTCCGTAGAACCTAAAAGCATCACCAAAACGGTGTTCATCCCAACACCCGAATATGCTGCATTTTTTGAGAAAGGCATCAATCCACTTGCCGAAGCAGCCCAAAAAGCGGGTTGGAAAGTATATTGTATCACCACTTTTGGCGATTCGGAGGTATCCGCCGATTTTGCCAAAAAAGTGGGAGCAAAATATCCGTTTTATAGGGCCGACGATAAATTGCTCAAAACCATCATTCGAGCCAATCCCGGGGTAGTGGTTTGGAAAGATGGGGTGGTACTGGATATGTACCATCACAAACACCTGCCAACGTTTGAGGCCCTTGGTTCAAAGTGGAAATAAGGAGGCCGAAACACAATTTGGTCATTTTTTAGGGTAAAATTGTGCAAGTGGAGGCTAACAATCTGTCTTTGGCACAAATTGAGGCAACAAACAGGTTTCTTCGCTAATTCGAGACCTCGTGGGTTTTAAAAACCTACGAGGTCTTTTTTTTCGTAAATTTTCCCCATATTTGAGCGTCCAAACACCCGCTTAAAAAGAAGGCAGACAAAAACTACGGCTATGGCAAAGACAGTGCTCCCATTACACCTATTCCTGTTGCTCGGTTTTACAATTTCAGGTTTAGACCTGCAAGCGCAAACCACCAGCCAAACCTCCTTTGGAAAAAATCGGGTGCAGTATCACCACCAATTCGATGAATGGAGCCTGTACGAAACAGCCAATTTCACGACCTATTGGTACGGAGATGCACGCAACGTGGCGCAATCGGCCCTGCAAATGGCTGAATTTGATTTTCCAACCGTACAGCAATTGTTGGAGCACCAGGTGACCGATAAAATTGAAATCCTGGTTTTTAGCGACCTAACAGACCTCAAACAGAGTAATATTGGGGAAGACGACGTTTTCCTTCTGAGTAGTGGGGAAACCAAGGTGGTTGGCAATAAAATTTTTGTGTTTTTTGATGGGAACCACCTGCACCTGAGGGCCCAAATCCGGGAAGGGATTGCCAGCGTATTGCTCAGTTCCATGCTCTATGGTGCCAATTTGCAGGAAATCGTCTCCAATGCCGTTCTATTAAACCTGCCTGGATGGTACACGAGTGGTCTGACTGCCTATTGTGGCGAGGAATGGACCCCCGACCATGATAACCGGCTCCGCGACCTATTGCAAACCGGGCGGTACAAAACCTTCGACAAGTTTGCTAGGGAACATCCGCGTTTTGCCGGACACGCGTTTTGGCACTATATCAGCACCCATTTCGGGCCTGGGACCGTCAGCAATTTGCTGTACCTCACGCGCATCAATCGGAGCGTGGACAACGGCTTTTTCTACATCCTAGGCAGTGGCTACAGGCGCACCACCGACGCGATGCTGGAACATTACCGCAACCTTTATCGGGAAGAAGCCAGGGGCCAAAAAACACCAGACCCCAACGGGAAAATCGTGGTGAAAAACCGAAAAAAACTGCCATTATCGCAATTGAAAATAAGCCCTGACGGAAAAAAAATAGCCTGGGCAAGCAACGATATCGGCAAATGGAAAGTATGGGTGCAGGACCTGGAAACCGGCAAACGCAAACGGATACTCAAAGGAGGCGCCCGCAATGCCCTACAAGCCACTGATTACAACTATCCTCATATTGCGTGGAATCCTGACAATCAACGCATTGCAGTACTTTATGAACGCCGGGATGTGCCCAAACTGGCCACCATCGACTTGCAAACCAGAAAAAAGGAAATCAGCGACCTCTCTCCCGAGTTCCAGCGCGTGTTCAGCATGGAGTATGTCAATCCCAACGACATCGCGCTTTCTGCGGCGGTGAAAGGTTTGACCGATCTGTTTATTTACCGGACCATTACCCGCCAGACGGAGCGGATCACGAACGACTTTTGGGACGACCTTGACTTGTCCGTGGCCACCGTGGATGGGCGCAAAAGCCTGCTATTTGCCAGCAA
>JALHPW010000289.1 GCA_022842255.1 Saprospiraceae bacterium
AATGGAATGAACATGGGATGTTCCATACCCGGCTTCAGAAGCAGGGCTGCATATAGGGTGCTGTCAGTGGGTTCGGGGTTATAAAAGTTGAAATGAATTAATTCGAGGGCTGCTTCATTGGGTTGGAGGGCGGATTGGATTTCTTGCCAAGTGACCTGTCTAATTGAATCTCCAAAACCGGAGAAAGTGCGAATGAGCTCTTTTTCGAGGGCATTGGCTTTTTCCTCCCAGGCTGCGATTTGAACACTGTCGCGCATTGCGATTGGCTTGGTGTACTCGGTAGCCAATCGGCGATGACAAGCAATAAAATCAACGTATTTCTTTGAAGCCTGCGCGCCTGAAAGTTCTTTTAGCCTTATTTGGGTAGCTATACTTTGGGGGAGTTCCTTGTAAAAAACAATGTTGTCGAATGAAGCGTTCAGGATCTCGTTAGAGGTCGTTCCTGCGGTATAACACAAAGAAAACAAATGATGATTCGACTGGCCAAAAGAATTGAGGTGGGCATATAATTCTTGTTCTGACAGGTGATGGCTTGCCCGTTTGACAAGATTTTGTTGTAGGTTGAGGTTTTCAATCAATAAAGCACTGGCTGCATCAATTTGCCTTGTTTGAATATAATATTTAGCCAAACTTATTAGGCTCTTGGCATAGTCTGGATGAGTTGTACCCTGAAACTCTGCTCTGAGGTTTTTTGTTCTCAAGTAAAGATGGCCAGCCTCTTCAATTTGCCCCATAGAAAAATACAGGTCGGCCATATTATTAAAACAATCCAAAATGGCTGGATGCCCAGCTGGCAGTATTTTTTCCCGAATGCGAAGCGTTGCCAGGTACATTTCCATAGCCCGTTCGTGTTGGTTTCCCGCTTGAAACGCTAAGGCAAGGGAAAATAGGTTTGTCGCATACAAAGGATGTTCCTTTCCCAAAATCTCACCTAGAATGACATTGGACTCCCACAAATATTGCTCCGCTTGCTTGTACTGTCTTGAATCGTGGCACAATGCTGCCAAAGCCCCCAAGATAAAGGTATACTGATAGCTCTCTTTTCCAACTGTCTGTTCAATTATGGCCTTAGATTCAAAAACAAGTGCCTTAGCCTGTTCATGCAGACCCATTTTCCCATATAAAAAAGCCATGTTATTTAAGTACCCGGCATAGTCGGGGTTGTTTTTCCCCCTAGTCTTTACTGTGGTACGCAGAATTTCCAGATACAGCTGTTCAGATTTTTCATATTGCCCCAATTCCATATAAACATTGGCAAGGTTATTCTTACTCATCAGAGCTCCAGGGGCTTCCTTGCCTTGTATTTTTTCCCAAATAGATATTGCTTCAAGATAAAGTTGTTCGGCTTGCTCAAGATAACCGGTTTCTTGGTAGATTCTGGCCAAGTTGGAAAGGCTTTCCGCAACGGGCAGGGTGTTCTCCCCAAATATCTTCTCCCGTATAAATTTTGATTCTAAGGTAACTGGGAGGGCCTTATCGTACTGCCCAAGGCTAATATATGACAAACCCAGCACAGTCAAGCTTTCTGAATACTCCGAGCTCACTTTACCTAATAAATGCTCGCTGGTTGCTTTGGCCTCTAATAAAAGGGGTTCAACTTCTACAAATTTGCCCTGCGCCCCAAGTACTCTAGCCCGTCTAATGAGGCATCTTATATAAGACCGGTGATTTTTACCAAATGTTGTGACCGCTTTGTTTTCCGCCAAATCGATTTGATGTATTGCCTCTGCGAAATTTTGCATATCCACCGTTCTTTTCGATTGCGCCAACAAACTATCCACCTCCCGCACCACCGCTGCCGTATCCACTACCTGAGCACCCCCCCAAAAACCAAAAAACAGAAAAGCGCAAATGCAAATGTTCTTTTTCATGTAATTTTTATTGAAAGGGTGAAACAATCAGTTCAATTCTCGCAACAAGCGCGTTGCGTCCGACCGACGGGCTGAACCCTTGTCGGCAGCAATACGAAGCAGCAGTGCTTCAGCTTCCTTAACATGACTGGCTTGAAGATGGCTCAATGCAAGATACCAGTCTACCTGATTCCCAAAACGGGAACGGTTGTTATCTCGCAGGTTGTTCAACAGCGCTTCTGCGGCATTGGCATTCCCTATGGTCAATAGGCAGTTGGCCTTGAGAAACACGAGGTTATCGTTGTTTTTTGCTGAAACACCCAACGAATCAAATGCTGCCAGTGCAGCGCGGTACTCCCCATCCCAATACAGTTGTTGGAAGCGTTCGGAAGGCGATTGTGTCGCCCCTCCCCGACGCGAAGGCTCCAAGGATGGGTCTTTGTATGGTTTAAACCACGCCGCAAAAACCTGTTGATGGTTTGGCGTTTTTTTGACCGGTTCGGTCTGCTTGATCAAGGGTGTCTGGGCAGGCAAAGTATCCGGGCCCAAAGAAGGGGCGAAGTCCCCATTTTCAATCATGGGTACAGGAGGGGATGGGGTTTCCGGGCGCATCCAATTCCACAATGCCCAAGCGCCTATCACGATGGCTGCTAGGCCAAGCGTCCACCATAGCCAACTATTGGCAGGGAGGTGCATATCCGTATCCAATTCCCGTCCTTTGTCTGTCAGCCGTTTGCGGAGCATAGCGATACCCTCCAGCCGGATGGCCTCCATTGCATCGACGTGCAACTGGACGGCCTCCCAAAATGCCTCGTCTTCGGCCATCCGGCGGTGGAATGCTGCCAGTTCGGCCTCGCTCAGGTCATTTAGATAAAATCGCTCGATGAGTTTGTCGTCCTGCTCTTCCATACTATTAGCTGATGACCGCTGTTTGCACGGTTTTAATTAAATCTTTCAAACGTTTAAGGCAGCGGGAAAGGGTGGCACTTGTGGTATTGGCACTGTTAAGCTCCCATTCCTGTTGTATCTCCTCTATACTTTTTTCCATGAAATAGCGCTGCATCAACATCTCCCGACACTGACCAGACATGGTTTTCATGGCTTTGTGCAGGTTTTCCTTTTTCTCCAATTGTCCTTGATTTTCCTGAAAATCCAGCCAGTAGGCGCCATGGCGTAGCGCTTCATCAATCTCGTCCTTCCAAAGGACGCGTTTTATTTTTCGGCGGTGATTCAAGAGGCGCTTGTAACCGACTGAAAACAGCCAGACCCGGGCCTCATAGCGCAAGGAATTCAGTTTTCCCGACATTACTTGCGTGTAAAAGGCAATCACCGCATCTTGCCAAGCATCTTCCAAATCTTGCTTGTTTGCATCAAAACGGCGGCGGCCCCATCGGAAAAAATCGGCTCTGTATTGGGTGTAAAGATCCTCCACCGCCCGCATTTGGCCGGAACGTATGGCAGTAATGACATCGTCGTTATGGAGGCGGGGTGAGTGCATGAGTGGCGATAATTAGTTTTCGGCACCAAAGTAGAGAATTCTGCCTTGCGCGATAAAGATTTCACATTTCAAAATTGAACCCGCTACTCACAACAAAAAAGCGGCCCGGTGTCCCACACACCGAGGCCGCTGAACTTAGCAGAAATATTCTTTTTTGATGTATGATGTATGAACTATGATGTAGGAACTAGGAACAGTAAAAAATGTATAGTTCATACATCATAGTTCATACATCATACATCAATCCACATTGTCGTGCAAATAAGAGTTGCCCCCTACTTTGATCTCTCCTTCTTCTTCGAGCGAAATGGTCCAGTTGGACATTTCCTGCTTCTCAGAATCTGGCACATCATCCAGGTTGACGCTCCGACGGAGGTAGGCCGGTTGGCTTTCCAGGTCGATAATGGTCTGCGGTGAAGAGAGTTTCACCACATTGATCGGACGGGCCAAGGCCTCCTGACGGCGGCGTTGTGCCTCTTCAATCCGGCGGCGGCGCTCCTCAGGCGAGATTTCTTCCTCCTCCTCCCGGAGATAGGGGTCGTTGCTCACCGGTGCGGTGCGGCGGATTTTGTCCACTGTTTCCCGGATATTGTCGAACTCGAATTCGAGTACGCTCGCAGCCTTCTCGTCCACCGGGGCATACGGCTCATCGGACGTAATCGTAAAGAGAGAAGGCTGGTTCTTTTTTCCAACACCCTCCTCGTCAAGGTGTACCACCAGACGTTCGTTGGACTGTGCTGATTTTTGACCTGCCTGGGCAGGGTTGCGGCGTTCGCTGACCTCGAAGCCCGTAGCGATGACCGTCACGGCGATTTTTTCGCCCAAACGCTCGTCGAAACAGTTACCCCAGATGAGGTTGGCGTTTTCACCAGCTTTCTCCTGCACGAACTGGGTGATTTCAAAAATCTCATCCATCGTGGCTTCTTTCGCACCCGAAGTGATGTTCACTAGGATGTTTTTGGCACCAAAGATGTCGTTGTCTTCGAGCAGTGGCGAGCGCAATGCCTCATCGGCAGCGCGGAAAGCGCGGTTTTCCCCTTCGATGCAAGCAGTACCCATGATGGCGACCCCAGAGCCGCGCATCGTGGTGTTCACGTCTTCGAAGTCCACGTTGACGTAGCCCGGCACGGTGATGATTTCCGCAATGCCTTTTGCTGCTGTGCAAAGAATATTGTCAGCTTCGCTGAATGCAGCGGAAATGGTCAAGTTGCCATAGATGTCGCGCAATTTATCATTGCTGATAATCACGAGGCAATCCACGTTTTTGCGCAAATCTTCCAAACCCTCCATGCCATTGCCGACACGGGTTTTGCCTTCAAAAGTGAAGGGAAGGGTAACGATACCCACCGTGAGGATACCCAGTTCCTGGGATGCCTTGGCGATGATGGGCGCCGCACCGGTACCCGTTCCACCACCCATACCTGCGGTGATGAAGACCATTTTGGTACCATCTTCGAGGAATCTTTTGATTTCCTCGATGCTCTCGATGCAGGCTTGCTTGCCCACGGAGGGCTTGCTGCCAGCGCCGCGTCCTTCGGTGAGGATTTGTCCCAAGGAGATTTTGGTCGGTACCGGGCTGAGGTTCATGGCTTGAGCGTCGGTGTTGCAGATAGCATAATCCACACCAACGATGCCTTGTTTGTACATGTGGGTTACGGCGTTTGAACCGCCGCCGCCGACACCAATTATTTTTATGATTGAAGGTTCATCCTTCGGAAGGTCGAACAACATAATATGCTTTAGTTTAGAGTTATCGAATTAAGTGGAGAGATTTAAAGGGTTGATATAGTTGATAATGGTTGATGTGGGTTGATATGGGTTTATTTGAGAACCTGTATCAACCTTATAAACACCATAAACCTTATCAACTTCCCCTCTATCCACTCATTTTTTTTCAAAGTCCATGTCGGGTTCGGCTTCGAACCATTCCTTGGTTTTTTTGAAAACATTGTCAAACCAACTCGGGCCTTTTTCCTCCGAAACGTTGGAAGGCTCGCGGTTTTCGTCCACAACGGCTGCTTTGGGTGCTTCCTCTACCGCTTTCGACGGGTCGATGTCCTGCAAACCGCGCAGCAACAAGCCAATGGCCGTGCTGAAAATCGGGCTGCTGACCGACTCGTGATAACCGTGTGCCAGGTGCTCCACAGGAACCCCAATGCGGCAAGACATGCCGGTGTGGAACTCCGTGAGTTTGTCGGTATTGGCCAACAGCGAGCCACCACCGGTGAGCACGATGCCGCCAATGAGTTTGCGTTCGTAACCGCTGCGGCGAATTTCCCACAGCACATAGTCGAGTACTTCCTCCATCCGCGCCTGAATGATGCGGGCGAGATTTTTCTCGCTGATTTCCTTATGATCGCGGCCTTTGAGTCCCGGAATCGTGATGATTCGGTTGTCAAAAACCTCGTTTGCAAGGGCGGAGCCGAATTTAACCTTGAGTTTTTCCGCCTGCGGTTGCATCACCGTACAGCCTTCCTTGATGTCGGCCGTGATGACGTTGCCCCCAAAAGGAATGACCGCTGTGTGGCGAATGATCCCTTCGTGGAAAACGGTGATGTCTGTAGTGCCCCCGCCGATGTCTACAAGTGCCACGCCGGCCTGTTTTTCCTCATCGCTGAGGGTCGCGTCGGCACTGGCAATGGGCTCGAGGGTAAGGTCGGCGATTTTAAGGCCGGCCTTTTCGATGCAACGGGAGATGTTGTTGACGGCAGTAATCTGCCCCGTGATGATGTGGAAATTTGCCTCCAAACGCACGCCGCACATCCCGACCGGGTCGGTGATGCCCTGCTCAGAATCCACGGTGAACTCTTGCGGAAAGACGTGAATGATCTTATCGCCAGGTGGCAGCACGAGTTTGAACATGTCGTTCACGAGGCGATCGATGTCGCGGTTGGCGATTTCGGTGTGATCGCTCTCGCGGGTCAGGATGCCCCGATGTTGCAGACTTTTGATGTGCTGTCCGGCAATGCCGACGTGTACGGTGCGGAACTTCATGCGGGCATTGCGCTCGCAGATTTCCACGGCTTCACGGATGGCGCCAACGGTTTTTTCGATGTTGGAGACCACGCCGCGCAGTACACCCGCGCTTTCGACCTTGCCGATTCCGACGATTTCGAGTTTGCCGTGCGTGTTTTTTCGCCCGGCGAGGCAGCAGACTTTTGTCGTGCCTATGTCCAAGGCGACGACCACATCGTGGGGTTGTGGGATAAACTCCGTCATAATGTGTGATGTTTTTGGTTGATGAGGGCTGAGCTAAATTGATGCGGTTGATGAGGTGA
>JALHPW010000290.1 GCA_022842255.1 Saprospiraceae bacterium
CGTCCCACCGCTTCAAAAACCTTATTTCAATCATGCCAATCTTATTAAAAAACGCCAACGCCACACAAGCACACGACTTGATAGATTTCCTGCAAACCGTAAACCTGCCCACCAGCGATTTGCCCACTGACTTGTCGAGCTTTACCCTGGCTTTGGACGGGGAAAAAATAGTTGGTTCGGCGGGACTAGAATTGCTGGGGAAGGTGGGATTGCTTCGCTCTGTGGCCGTTGCAGAAACACACCGTAACCACCAATTGGGGCAGCGACTGTTTACCGCTGCGCTTGACCATGCCCGTTCGCATAATGTCCGGGAGGTGTATTTGATTACCAACACGGCCGACCGGTACTTTGAAAAAAACGGCTTTCAGGTGGTTGCGCGAAACGAAGCGCCCGCTGAAATTGCCCAAACCGCCCAGTTTTCGGCGTTGTGCCCATCGTCTTCGGTCGTGATGAAGTTGGAGTTGAACTGAACCTTACCTGTTTTTTATGAAAGCACTTTTAACGCCCTTCTTTTTTGCCATTGTTTTAGTCCCCAACCTAAACGCTCAAAGCTTTTATGGTCAGGTGACGGACCAGAAAGAAGTGCCGCTTCCGGGGGCTACCGTAGTGTGGACGGGTACCACCATGGGCGCGCGCACGGACGAAAATGGCGAGTTCGCCCTGCCCTTACCGCCCAACCCAACGCAGTTGCCCCTGCGCATCTCAGCCATTTTTGGCGGCGCACGCGACACCTTCTCCATTGATGATTTGGGGAGCTATTGGACCTTGGCTATGTCGGCTACGGTGACCTTGCAGGAAGTGACCGTACGCGATGAAGTAACGGGCGCTTTTGTTTCTGTTTTGCAGCCTATTAAGACTGAAATCATCAACCGTGCTGAACTGCGCAAGGCCGCTTGCTGTGACCTCGCAGGCTGTTTTGAAACCCAAAGCACGGTGCAACCTACCACTACCAATATCCTTACCAATGCCAAAGAACTGCGCATCCTCGGATTAAGCGGGGTGTACAACCAGGTACTGGTAGATGGACTTCCTACTATTCAAGGGCTTACCTATACCTACGGCACGGGCACCATTCCTGGCAGTATGCTGGAGAATATTTGGGTGGTAAAGGGCGCGAATTCCGTGCTTCAGGGCTACGAGGGCATGGTCGGTCAAATCACCGTATTCCCCCGAGAAGGGGGTATCGCCGAACCCATGACCGCCGACGTGCTGGTGAATAGTTTTGGCGAAAAACACCTGAACGCCGCCTTTGCAACCAAAAAAACGAAGTGGACCAATTACCTCGCCCTACATACTTCCCAGCCCGGAGGCAAATGGGACCGGGACGACGATACCTTTCTGGATTTGCCCCGACTTACCCGCTATTCCGTTTACAACAAATGGCGCTATCGAAAGGAAAACGAAAACGGGTTGAGTGCCTTCATTGGGGCCAGGTATGTGCATGAAAAGCGTATTGGCGGGCAAGAAAACTTCAACCCAAAAACCGATGAGGGAAGCACCAATGCCTACGGCCAAACCGTACGTTTTCAACAACCCGAAATCTTCAGCAAAACAGGTTGGCGCTTTGATGCCAACAATAAAATTTCACTTTTGGGCTCTTTTGTGAGCCAAGACCAAAACTCCTGGTTTGGCCTAACCCAATACGACGCCAAACAACGCCATGCCTACGCCAACTTGCAATACGAACTTTTTTGGGGTAAAAACAAAACGCAGGAATTGAAAATCGGTGTCAGTTACCGCCATTTCATCTTGCAGGAAAGCATCGGTTTTGCAGCTGCAGATACCTTGGGACGCAGCTTTGCGGGCAATTACCGTCGGGAAGAAAATATCCCCGGTGTATTTGCCGAAAACACCTTTCATTTTCAGGATGACCGTTGGATTTGGGTGGCCGGGATTCGTGCAGACCACCACAACACCTTTGGTTGGTATGCCACGCCGCGCACCATGTTGCGTTTTAACCCAAACCCCAACCTGGATTTGCGCGGAAGCATCGGAACCGGCTGGCGTACCGTCAATCTTTTTCCTGAAAACATCCCCCTGCTGGTCGGTAGCCGAGATATTGTTTTCGCTGAAACCTTGCGCCCTGAACGCGCCTGGAATGCTGGTGTCAATGCCACGCGCCGTTTCAAAATCGGTAAAATGAGCATGACCGCTACCGCCGACCTGTACCATACGCGGTTTCAGAACCAGTTTTTTCCAGATTACGACAGCGACCCAAACCAAGCGATTATTGCCAATTTTACCGGGGAATCCCGCAGCAACGGCTTGCAATTGGAACTCAGTGCTGCCTGGAACCGCCGACTGGAACTGCGCACGGCCTACAATTTCCTGGATGTGTACCGGCAACAAAATGGCAAAAAAATATTGCTGCCCTTCAATCCGCGCCACAAAGTGCTTGGGGTGGTCACCTTCCGTACCCCCGGTGAGCGCTGGCAGTTCGACGCCAACCTGCACTGGTACGGCCAACAACGCTTGCCTGATACCCGACTCAATCCCGAAAACCTGCGCCGTCCGGATTACTCCAAAGCTTACTCGGTGGCTGGGGTGCAAGTGCGCCGTGCCCTGCGCCGTTTTGACCTGTTTGCGGGTTGTGAAAACCTGTTTGATTTCCGGCAGCAACGCCCGATTTTGGGTTGGGAGCAGCCGTTTGCACGCGGATTTGACCCATCGTTTGCCTGGGGGCCTACCCGTGGGCGGGAGTTTTATGTGGGTTTTAACTTCAAAATCGAAAAGAAAAATGAGCAAAACTGAGCTTATGCTTGCCCTCTGGGAAGAAGGCCGCACTCGATTGACCAATTTGTTGCCCGGCATCACCCCGGCTGATTTACCGCGTCGTTTGCATCCACAATCCAATTCCTTGGGTTGGCTGCTCAGGCATATTGGCGAAGTAGAGCATCTTTTCGCCAAAAACGTGTTTGGTGAACCTATTGAAGTGCGGGCATCCACCATTGGGCCGATGGCCAAAAGCCACGTCCAGTTCACCGATCTGGATGCCTTGCTCGCGCATTTGGAGGATGCCCACCGAGTATTGCGATCTGCATTTGAAAAACAAAGCGACTCGGATTGGGAGGAGTATATTGAAACCAAAGAATTCGGGCGAAAGACGAAGGCCGAAGCTTTGGCACGGGTTTCAACCCATACGGCCTGGCATAGTGGTCAGATTGCGTTGATTTTGAAATATGGAGCATAGCAGGTTCTCAGAAAGCACTTTTCGACATAAATCAACTTAAAAATGAACAAAACGGATACCACTACCCCAAAACGCCTTGGTTTTTTAGACCGTTACCTGACCCTATGGATTTTCGCTGCCATGTTTGTCGGCGTAGGCTTGGGGTATTTTGTGCCTGGCACTGCTGATTTTATCAATCAATTTCAAAGTGGCACCACGAATATTCCCATTGCCATTGGGCTGATCCTGATGATGTATCCGCCATTGGCCAAGGTGAAATACGAGGAGTTGCCCAAAGTGTTCCAAAACAAGCGGGTTCTGGGACTTTCCCTGGTGCAAAACTGGCTGGTGGGTCCTGCGTTGATGTTTATCCTGGCCATTGTGTTTTTGCAGGACAAGCCGGAATACATGGTTGGGCTGATTTTGATCGGCATCGCCCGTTGTATTGCCATGGTGATTGTCTGGAATGATTTGGCCAAGGGGGATAATGAATACGTGGCCGGCTTGGTGGCCCTCAACAGCGTATTTCAGGTGCTTTTTTACAGCGTATATGCCTGGTTTTTTGTGACCATCCTGCCGCCCTTGTTTGGTATTCAAGGTGTGGAAGTCAAAGTCAGTATTGGACAGATTGCAGAAAGTGTGTTTATCTATTTGGGCATTCCGTTTATCGCGGGCATGATTACGCGTTATACTTTGCTAAAAAGTAAAGGCCGGGAATGGTATGAGCAGGTGTTTATTCCAAAAATTAGCCCGATTACGCTCATTTCGCTGTTGTTCACCATCGTGGTGATGTTCAGCTATAAGGGCAACTTGATTGTGCAGATTCCCATGGATGTGGTGCGGATTGCGATTCCATTGGTCATTTACTTCGTGGTTATGTTTTTCAGCGCCTTTTTCTTGGCCAAACGCGCCGGGGTGGATTATGCCAAAAGCACTTCGCTGGCTTTCACGGCTGCGGGCAACAACTTTGAACTGGGCATTGCGGTAGCGATTGCGGTGTTTGGCATCAATTCCGGTGTGGCCTTTGCGGCGGTGATCGGTCCGCTCATTGAGGTTCCGGTGCTGATCTTATTGGTCAATGTGGCTCTGAAACAACAAAAAAACTTCGCATAATCTCATTGACCATATTCATCAAATTGACCACATTTTTTATGAAAATCGCTCTATTCTCCGACATCCACGCCAATCTCCCAGCCCTCGAAGCCTTTTTCAAGGATGTGGAGCAGCGCCAGCCCGACCAAATTTTTTGCCTCGGCGACCTGGTAGGCTACAACATTTGGCCCAACGAGGTCATTCAGGAAATCCGCCACAGGGGCATCCCAACCATTGCTGGGAACTATGATTTTGGCATTGGCCGCGCTACCGACGATTGCGGCTGCGCCTACAAAACCGACGAAGAAAAAGCCAATGGTGCGGTGTCGATTTCATTCACCAACCAGATTGTGCAATCTGCTGAACGTCAATACCTTCGGGAATTGCCCAAGCACATTCGGGTAGAACTGGAAATGCAGGAAGGCGAGCCTATTTCGTTGTTGCTCGTACACGGAAGTCCGCGCAAAATCAATGAATACCTGTTTGAAGACCGCGAAGAAGCCAGTATGCTGCGCATTCTCGAAGGTGCCAATGCGGATATTCTTTGTTTTGGGCATACCCATGAGCCGTACCATCGAATCCTGAATTCCGGAACGGAAACCGAGCCCCATTTCCGTCATGCCATCAACATCGGTTCCGTGGGCAAACCCAAAGACGGCGACCCGCGCGGCGGCTATGTCCTGCTAGAATTGGACGAGCACAGCGACCTGAAACACGCGGACAGCATCCGGGTGGAGTTTGTGCGTTTTGAATACGACGTGGAAAAAGCGGCTAAAGCGGTAGAGGACAGTCCCTTGCCAAATGCGTATGCAACGGCGTTGCGGGTGGGGAAATAATAAGCAGATTCTGACTCCATGTGCTTAGATGCAAGTTGATAAATGGCTGACTACTGCCCAGTAGTCAGCCATTTATCAACTTGCCTAGTGCTACATCCATTTCGATAGGAAACGAATCAACTCTGCCCGAAGGTCGTTGAACATCTTTTCAAAAACCTCCATATTGTCGCGCTGTTCGGGATGGTCTGGAAACCGTTGATGGTCAATGGCCGTGGGATTGTGCTTAACCGCAGCTTCCAGGCGCGACTCATGCCCTTTGATATCGTGATTCAGGATGTCGATTTGTTCTTTTTGGATAATGAGCTGGTTTTGAAACTTTTCCACCAAGGCCAGCACTTCTTTGGAGGTGTTTTTCTGAGCGATTTCCGAAATTCGATTTTGCATAATCGAAAGCTCATCCTTGTAAAACAGAAGCTTGTTCAACCAGGTCTTGTGTTCCTCGTGCAGCTGATAAATTGTTTTTTGCCTGTCCATATTATGGATGTTTTTGTGTGATGATATACTGTGATTAAAGTGATTTTGATGATTTGAGTGATTGAAACACTTTGATTTTTAATTGATTACGTGTGCTCGGCGTTCAAAACCACTCTGCGTTGGCTATAATGTGCCACAAACGTCTTGCATTTGCCCATTTATGCTGGTGATCGGGATCAGCTTTAGAAATGATTTGTCTGCTCGCAAAAGCCAAATGGAAAAGCCCCGAGGCGTGCTGGTCTTCAGCTTTGCAAATCGCTTGGCCCTATCCAATGTTCCCTGCTAGGCCACCAATCCATACAAATACCCTAAAATTGCACCGTGGAACCAACCCCCACGGCGCAATTTTTTTATGACAAACCATCCTATTGTGCAACCTCCAACTTTAACACTTGTCACTATAACTGACCAACAAAATGGACGCCACACAAACGCACCGCGACCTTATTGAACGCTGCCGGGAAGGCCGACGTGACGCTCAGTTCGAGTTGTACCGCTTGTATTCACGAGCGATGTACAATACCGCGCTGCGCATGGTGCGCCACCCACACGACGCGGAAGATTTGTTGCAAAGCGTGTTTGTGGAAGTGTTCAGCAAGTTGGAATCGTTCCGGTATGAGAGCAGCATAGGGGCTTGGATGAAGCGAATTACCGTTAATAAGTGCATTAACTTCCTGAAAAGCAAGAAGTTGGCCCTGACAGAGTTGACAGCTTCTCATGATCGGATGGAAGTTACGGAACAAGTGGCGGAACCTGTTTGGTCGGTGGAAAAAATCAACAATGCCATCAACCAGTTGCCAGATGGATACCGGGTAGTGTTCAGCTTGTATGCCATAGAAGGGTATGATCACGAAGAAATTGGCCAGATTTTGGGTGTCACGGAAGCCACTTCGAAATCACAATACAGTCGGGCGAAAGCGAAGCTTAGGGAAATGCTGAGTTGATGGGGAGTTGGTTAATTGGGGATTTGGATATTCGTTTGACCCGGGCTTGGAATTTGTGCCTGCATATAGAAAGGCCGGGATTCCAAGCCCGGCTCCAT
>JALHPW010000291.1 GCA_022842255.1 Saprospiraceae bacterium
AGCGTGTGGGCGGTGGTCCATTTGGAACGGGAGCCGTGTCGGCCCTGAATACGATGGAAGTGATTCAAAACATACCCGTTGGTGCGTATTCCATACTACTCAAGGATAATTTTGGCAATGATGTAGCTTTCTTTCAAGAAGTTACAGAGCCTCCTGTGCTCACCTTTTCATCCACTACTTCAGATTTCAATGGGGTCAATATCCTTTGCCATGGGGAATCAAACGGCTCCATTGAGGTGGTGCTTGCAGGTGGTGTGCCCAATTATCAATACGCCTGGAGCAACGGCAGTTCAACGGCCATGCTCCAAAACCTTCCAGCAGGTATTTATACATGCACGGCCACCGATGCCCAGGGTTGCGCTATGGTACAAGCCATTGAATTGATGGAGCCAGCGCCACTCAGCTTCGAAGCTCAATTTATAAACCCTGGCTGTGAGGGTCCCAACACTGGCTCAGCGCATATTACCAATGCTTTGGGTGGGATTCTGCCCTACGAATTTGCCCTTTCCGGGAATGGTTTTGGTGCGGGAACAGATTTCGAGGGCCTTTCGGAAGGCAATTACAGCCTTACCTTAAAAGATGTAAATGGCTGTGAAACAAGCACTTCCGCAACATTGATTGCCGCGCTTATCCCCAACATCGAACTGGGGCAAGACCTGAGCATGGATTTGGGAGATCAGGTGCAGGTCCTGCTTGCACACAACACCCCACTGGATTCCTTTTTCTGGAACCCCAGCCCGGGATTGTCTTGTTATGATTGTGCAGAGCCAATCGCCACGCCGTACGAAACTACCACCTATACCCTCACCGCCGAGGCGCCGGGTGGTTGTACCGACACCGATAGCCTGACCGTCCTCGTCCGAAAAATCCGCGATGTGTACATTCCCAATGTATTCAGTCCGAACGACGATGGTGAAAATGATTACTTCTCAGTGTTTGGCGGTCCGGAAGTGCTTGAGGTCAAACTAGAGGTCTATTCCCGCTGGGGGGAATTGATATTCAGGAACATAAGCGCTGCCAACGACGACCGTAAAGGCTGGGATGGCACTTTTCGCGGCGACCCCGTTTTGTCCGGCGTCTTTGTCTATCGCGCCGAAATTCTGTTTGTGGATGGGATTCGGCTTCCTTATGAGGGCAATGTGACGGTGGTGCGCTAATTTTTTTACCTTTTTTGGCTTTTATTGAATTCTGGTTGATGGTCCCACAGGGCCGTTGGGGGTGACCTTTGTATCGTTCCCAGAAGGAATCTTACAAACAAAATTGATATGCGATTATGGAGAATTGCTGTACAAAACCAACCTAAATTTTTGACATCATGAAACAGCAAGGCATTAAAATCGACCACCCCGTAGACCCAAACATCTTCTTTCAATACCTGCTCGCCAAAAACGGCCCGGACCAATCTGACTATGCAGCGTTCGACCGTTTTATCCAAACTGTGCCTACGGAAGCCGTTGCGGAATTCAAAACCGCGCTCAGTGCACAATACCTGGATGAAACGATTCATGGGCACGTGCTACGCCAGCCCTTTGGCTATGCGGGTGATTTTCTCGTCATCGATAAAATCTACACCCAGCATTGCTCCGAGCACTTTGGCAAGTGGGACCAGTATTTTCACCATCATGCAGCACCCAAAGCGGTGCGCAACCGCAAAGATTATTTCAAGCAAAATTTGGTGCGTATTCTCCGCGAACGGAAGGGGCAACCAACCTCACTCCTCAATATCGCCAGCGGCCCTGCCCGAGATTTGGCCGAATTGTACCAAACCATCGATCCTCAAAAACTCAAAACCACCTGTGTAGACCTAGATGCAAACGCCATCGAATACGCCACGCACCTCAACGAACCTTGGCTCAGCCAGATTGAGTTTATCCACCGTAACATTTTCAAGTTTCGCCCGGAAAGCAAGTTTGACGTAATCTGGTCGGCAGGTCTGTTCGATTATTTCGACGACGCAACATTTGTGTCCATCTTGACCAAAATTCGCAGCTGGGGGAACCCCGGCGCTGAAATCATCATCGGCAATTTCTCCGAAGAAAACCCAAGCCGTAGGTACATGGAAGCCTTTGGTGAATGGTTTTTACACCACCGCAGTCCTGCTCGTATGATTTCCTTAGCGATGCAGGCTGGTTTCCCACGCTCCAAAGTGCAAGTGGGGAAGGAATCTGAAGGGGTGAATTTATTTATGCATCTAACGGTTTAAGGCAGGGTTTCAAGGATGCTCAAAGTCTGCGAATTCTGGCCTATTTTTGCCCCATGATACCACCCAAACAGGTCCAGGAAATCCTCGATGCCACGCGCATCGAGGATGTTGTGGAAGATTTCGTGACGCTCAAACGGCGCGGGGTCAACCTGATCGGGCTTTGCCCCTTCCACGGGGAGCGCACGCCCTCGTTCAACGTGAACCCTGCGCGCAACATTTTCAAGTGTTTTGGTTGTGGCAAGGCGGGCGACGCGATCACGTTTTTGAAAGAACACGAAAACCTGACCTACCCGGAAGCCCTGCGCTGGCTGGCACGGAAATACAATATTGAGATTCAGGAAATCGAACGTTCGCCAGAGCAGATGGCCGAGGCGCAACTGGCTGATTCTCTGTATATTGTCAATGATTTTGGGCTACAACATTTTCAAAAACAACTGTTTGATACGGATGAGGGAAAGTCGGTAGCGCTGGCTTATTTCCGCAAACGCGGGCTGCGTGAAGAAATCATCCGGGCTTTTGGGCTCGGCTATGCACCCGATGAGCGCGATTTGCTTCTCCGACAGGCCAAAAGCCAGGGTTACAGCCTGGATTTGTTGAAAAAAGTGGGGCTGTGCAGCCAGGACGGTTCGCGCGATTTTTTTCGCGCCCGGGTCATGTTTACCATTCACAACATGTCGGGCAAAGTGGCGGCTTTTGCGGGGCGCACGATGTCGTCGGAAAAGACCATTCCCAAGTATATCAACAGTCCGGAGACAGAGATTTACGTCAAAAACAAGATCCTATACGGGGCATTCCAGGCCAAAAAGGCCATCCGGCAGCTGGATGAATGCCTGCTTGTAGAAGGGTATATGGACGTGATTTCGCTGTATCAGGCGGGCATCGAAAACGTGGTGGCCTCCAGCGGAACCTCGCTCACAGAAGGGCAATTGCAGCTGATTCGACGCAATACTTCCAACCTTAAAATCTTGTACGATGGCGACCCGGCGGGTATCAAAGCGGCTTTGCGTGGGCTTGATTTGGCCTTGGAACAAGACCTCAATGTGAAAATTTGTCTCCTGCCCGATGGGCACGACCCGGATTCGTACGTGCAGGAATTTGGTGGCGAGGCGTTCACGAAATACACCACGGAAAACGCCAAGGATTTTATCTTTTTCAAGACCGATTTGCTGTTGGAGGAAACCAAGGGCGACCCCATCAAGCGTGCCGGTTTGGTGAAAGATATCGTGGGCAGCATTGCCAAAATCCCGGATACCATCAAACGCAGCGTGTACCTGCGGGAATGTTCGACCTTGCTAGAAGTGCCAGAACAGGCCTTGTACAGCGAGGCCAATAAGCTCATTACCAATACTTTAAAGAAAAAAGAAGAGAAAGCTGCCCGCCAGCCCAGTGCCGCCTCGGATGTGCCGCCCGCCGCGCCACCGATGTGGGGTGGGGATGAGTTTTTTCCGCCAGATATCGGGGCCTATTTCCCACCCAGTGAAGCGGGCGAAGGTTTTCCAGAGTTTGAAAGCCAGCAAAAGCCGGCGGAGCGCAAAAGTGGGGAAGAGTATCAGGAGCGCGACATTGTTCGTTTACTGATTTTGTATGGAATGCAAATCCTGCCCGAAGAAAACATCACGGTGGGGGAGTATGTGCTGTCAGACATTGAGGAATCGCTCGGTGATTTTGACAACGCCTTGTATGGCAAAATTGCAAAGGAGTGTCATGCGCTGTTGGTAGAAGGCAAGGTATTCGACCAGCATTATTTTATTCAGCACGAATCGGGGGAGGTGGCAAATTTGGCCATTGACCTCTTGGCCGAGCCCTGGGAATTCTCGCCCAATTGGGAGGCGATGTGGAATTACCCGCTGCAAAACCAACCCATGCCAGAGCGCAATTTTACGCTCGATATGCGCCAGTCGCTCGACCGGTTCAAGCTCCGTAAAGTGCAGAAAATGTGCGCCTTGAACCTTGCGCGGGTACAAACCGCCTCCAAATCGGGCGACCACGAAGCCATGATGCGGTTCATGAAAATCCAGCAAAAATTGAATGAGACGCGGAACGAGATTGCGTTGCGGACGGGTACGGTGGTGTTGGCGAAGTAGGTAAAGGAACTTTTCCCAAGGATAATTTGTAGGGTATGTGCATTAGGGGCTTGAAATGCCCCATCGGGGCCAACCGTTTATAGAAACGTGCGCCATTTGAATTCGCTCCGTAGGAGCCGACCTTTTCCAAATTATGGACAAACCCAATATCCTGTTCGTTTGCAGTGTAAATCGGATGCGAAGCCTGACGGCCGACCAAATCTATTCCATAGACGAACGATTCAATGTGGATTCTGCTGGGACAGAGCCTTCGGCCAATGTACGCATTGAAGAATATCACCTTGATTGGGCTGATTATATCATCGTTATGGAGCGGGTACATCGAAATAAAATCAGAAAGATGTTTCCTGGGCACTATCAAAAGAAGCCAATCATCTGCCTTCATATCCCGGATGTATATGATTATATGGAGCAGTCGCTCATAGATTTGCTTCATGTGAAGTTTGAGCAGGCGTACAGAACGGAAATCGCCCCCTTGTTCTAACAGAGACTTTAAAATTACCATCATGCAACTCACCATCCTAGGCAACTCCTCCGGCGGCCCCTTCCACGGTCGCCACTACACGGCGCAAGTCTTGCAGGTGGAAAACCATACGTTTCTGATTGATTGTGGCGAAGGCACCCAGATGCAGATTTTCAAATACCGGGTCAAGGTAGATGCCTGTAAGCAGTTGTTTATCAGTCATTTGCATGGCGACCATGTGTTTGGTCTGATGGGTTTGATTACCAATTGGAGCCATAGAAAACGCAGCGAGCCCCTGCAGATATTTTCACCACCGGGTTTGCGCGAACTCATCGAAACCAGTATTCGGGTGTGTGGGGTAAGGCTTAGTTATGACATCGAATTCCAGGAGGTAGACGCCACGGTTTCAGCAAAGGTGTTTGAAAACGCGAAAGTGGAAGTCTGGACCATCCCGCTCCACCACCGGAGTCCCACCACCGGTTGGCTTTTCCGGGAAAAAACAAAACCGCGCAACATCCGACCTGAAAAAATTGAGGAATACGGGATTCCTTATCCTCAAGTCCCGGGCATCAAAGCGGGTGATGATTTTGAACTGCCAGATGGTCGGGTCATCCCCAATGCCGAACTGACGCTCGACCCACCCAAGCCCGTTTCCTATGCTTTTTGTAGTGATACGGCGTTTTCTGAAACGGTGATTGAGGTGGTACGCGGGGTGGATTTACTCTACCACGAGGCTACATTTACAAACGAAAACATTCAGGAGGCCGAAATCTCTTTCCACTCCACGGCCGCCCAGGCAGCCGAAGTGGCGCGCCGGGCAGCGGTGAAGCTGCTAATTTTGGGGCATATTTCGGGTCGTTACGCCGATACGGACCAGCATTTGGCAGAAGCCAAGGCGGTGTTTGAACGCGTGGAGATTGCGGAAGAGGGTAAGGCCTGGGTGGTGGGCCGTGCGGAATCCATACCATTACCAGACTAAGTGCCCTACCTTTTCTCCAAGAATACCCTAATCATTTCATTGGCGATTGCAGGTTGTTCAATATGCGCATCGTGACTTGCATTGGGTAAAATTGCGAGGGTGCTATTCGGGATGCTCCGATACAAGTACACTTGGTGTTCGGTTTTAATCATGTCGTGGTCGCCAGCCATAATAAGGGTGGGACATCCTATTTTCTTCAAATCATCGTCCTTCAGATTGGGTTCATTTAGGAAGAGCTCTTGCATGGTTTTGACATAATCTTCCAGTTTTTCAGGGTTTGGGTGTTCCTTAAATACCGATTTGACGTATCGTGTCATTTTGGTTAAGTCCCAGCCTTTTAACCACGCGATGGTTTCCGAGGTGAGCGCGTCTGTGTTGGAGTTGGCACCAATCATGACCAGTTTTTTTACCTTTTCAGGGTGTTGCGCAGCCAATATAGCCCCGATGATTCCGCCATCACTGAACCCAATGATGGATGTGCTGTCAATGGATTTAGCTTTCATAAAAGAGAAAACGTCGTCGGAAAACTGCTGGTAGCTGAGTTTGGCATCGCCAATTTCCGACTTGCCATGTCCCCGAGTATGGATTGTGATGACCCGGTGATTTTGTGCGAAGAGTTCCAGTTGATTCGCAAAGTGTTCTTCGCTGGTGCCTAAACCACCGTGTAAAAAGAGGATTGGAGTGCCTTTACCTGCTTCCTTATAAAAAAGGTTTACGCCGTTGATTTTAGCGTAGCCGGTTTTGAAAACAATCGAATCTGATTGTTGTGCAGGGGCAGCTTGTTGAACAAATAACAAACTGAGTAATAGTAGTGTAGGGTTAATTAGCCGCATAGGGATGGAAGGAAATTGAAAGAGTGAAAATAGCATTCAAGGC